>CALDYJ010000012.1 GCA_937941095.1 uncultured Saprospiraceae bacterium
GGGCATCTTGATGTCCATGATGATCACATCGTAGTTATTCTTTTTAAGTTTAACTAAACAGTCGAGCCCATCGGCAGCTTCATCCACTTGATATTTCTCAAATTCGAGAATTTCTCTAAGCGTCTTTCTGATGCTTCCTTCATCGTCTACTATTAAAATCTTAGCCATTTAATGTACGGTTT
Organism: uncultured Saprospiraceae bacterium; assembly: GCA_937941095.1. Classification (GTDB taxonomy): domain Bacteria; phylum Bacteroidota; class Bacteroidia; order Chitinophagales; family Saprospiraceae; genus JALZVN01. The sequence goes on from CALDYJ010000012.1 coordinate 183, forward strand.
TGAATGTTTATGGGCACAAATAAAATAATCAGCCTGATTTAGGCTCAATTGCTTAATGTTTAGGTTAAAATCAATTGGAAAAATTCAGATTACTGATTATTGATTAACGCCTCTAGACCACATAAGTTACATATAAATTTTTATAATTTGACATCATTATGCCTATTTACATATTACAAAATATTACAATAATTATGCCTTTTGGCCTTGATTAATTGATAATCAAAATTTAAAAAAGAAAATGGCCAATATTATGGCATAAGTGTCTAAAAAAATGTCAAACGATGTTTAATTATTTCTTTCGCTCTGTAACATATAAGATCAATTCTTCTAAGGAATCTCGTGAATTGCTTATTGGAAATTCATGCAACAAATCGAATGCTTCGCTCTTGTATCTATTCATGACTTCGGTGGCATATTCGAGGCCTCCACTATTTCTTACAAAATCAATGACAAGTTGAACTTTAGCTTTATCGGTATTGTGTCGCTTTATAATGTTGATAATCTCTTTGGTTTTTGATTTTGATGCATGATCTAAGGCATAGATCAGCGGTAGAGTCATTTTCTTCTCTTTAATATCAATACCGAGAGGTTTTCCTACGTCATCAGTTCCAAAATCGAATAAATCATCTTTTATTTGAAAAGCAATCCCGATCTTTTCGCCAAACAATTTCATTTTATCAATGATGGCTGGATCTTTTGTGGTCGAGGCTGCACCTGCAGCACAAGCTGCCGAAATCAAAGAAGCCGTCTTCCCCTTTATAATGTCAAAATAAATATCTTCTTTGATGTCAAGTCTTCTCGCCTTTTCTAATTGTAAAAGCTCACCTTCACTCATGGCCTTTACGGCCGTTGAAACAATTTGAAGTAGTTGATACTCTTCATTGTCTAAGGCCAATAATAAGCCTTTAGAGAGCAAATAATCTCCAACTAAAACAGCAATTTTATTTTTCCATAATGCATTGATTGAAAAGAATCCCCTTCTTTTGTTCGCATCATCTACCACATCGTCATGGACTAAGGTCGCAGAGTGTAATAACTCAACCAAGGAAGCAGCTGTGTAGGAAGATTCATTGATTTCACCACAAGTTTTTGCGGCAAGTAAAACGAACATTGGTCTGATTTGCTTACCTTTTCTTCGGACCATATACCTGGTCACTGAACTAAGCAAAGGGACTGGAGAGCTCATGATCTCTTTGAACTTCTTTTCAAAAGTCCCAATTTCTGATAATATAGGCTTCTTTATGCCCCTTAAGGAGTAAACCATATGCTTGATTGGACGTAAAAGATAAACATACAAAGCCTATTTTAGTTGAAATTATTCTAGTAAAGATGGATAAAATATGGATTAATAAATATTAATTCGGAATTCTTTTCCACATCTTTATGTTCAATTCACGAAATCTTCCTACTAAAAGCTTAGATAGCGAAGATTTCAATGGTTTTATTTTTCAAACTTTAAATTAATAAATGTCCCAAGATTGGAATATTGGCGAAAAAGGTCGGAAAGGAATCGCCAAAAAAATTGAACATGCTGTCCTCGTTGGACTGATCACTATGCATGAAACTGAAGAACAGGTTAAGGAGCATTTAGATGAACTTGAGTTCCTGGCTTTAACAGCAGGAGCTAAAACTCAAAAGATTTATGTTCAAAAAATGCAGCATCCTAATCAACGTACTTTTGTAGGAAAAGGAAAACTTCAAGAAATAGCAAAATACATTGAAGAGCATGAAGAAATTAGCATGGTCATTTTTGATGATGACTTAAGCGGAAAACAAGTAAACATTCTAGAGGAAGAACTGAAAGTAAAGATTCTGGATAGATCAATGCTCATACTCGACATATTTGCAGATAGGGCACAAACTGCACAAGCAAAAACGCAAGTTGAACTCGCTCAAATGCAATACCTTCTTCCTCGACTTAGAGGCATGTGGTCTCACCTTGAAAGACAAAGAGGGGGGATTGGAATGAGAGGTCCTGGTGAAAAAGAAATTGAAACAGATCGACGTATAGTTAGAGAGAAAATTTCTTTGCTTAAAAAACAATTGGAGAAAATCGATCTTCAAAATTTTACTCGCAGAAAAAATAGAGGTCAACTTATCAGAGTAGCCTTAGTCGGATATACCAATGTCGGTAAGTCTACTATAATGAACATAATTAGTAAATCTGAAGTATTTGCTGAAGATAAGTTGTTCGCCACCTTAGATACAACTGTACGAAAAGTTGTGATGGGCAGTATGCCATTTTTACTTTCGGATACGGTAGGATTCATACGTAAACTTCCTCACCATCTTGTGGAAAGTTTCAAGTCTACTTTAGATGAAGTTAGAGAAAGTGATATCCTAATTCATGTTGTCGACATGGCACACCCACAATTTGAAGATCACATCAACACTGTCAATAGAACCTTAAAAGATCTTGATGCCTTAGGTAAGCCAACCTTATTGGTTTTTAATAAGATTGATCTTTATAGAGAAAGGTATTTTGACAAATATTTAGACAAAGAAACACAAGAAGGAATTTTGACTGAACTTCAAGAAAACATGAAAAAGAATTTTGAACACGATAATCTTTTTGTCTCCGCTATACAAAAGGAAAACATTTCTGCTTTAAGAGAAAAAATGCGTGTCATGATTGAAGCTCAATATAAAATCAGGTATCCATTTCAAGTAAAAAATTGGTAATTATGCAAACGATCCTTTCTAAATATGCTCAGTTACTAGTTAACTATTGTCTTGAAATAAAACCTGGTGAAAAGTTTTACATCAAGACTACAACTTTAGCAGAACCACTCGTACGTGAATTGTATAGGGAAGCTTTAAAAGCTGGTGCAGATCAAATTGAGATTGACATGAGCTTTAGTGGCAAGTCTAGGATTTACCTCCAAGAAGCTAAAGAAAGTCAATTAAAAGCAGTTTCTTCTTTTTACAAAAAAGCAATTGAAGAGTTTGATGCTTACTTAGTAGTAAGGGCTCCTTTCAATTTGAGAGAAGATCAAAACAATGATCAAAAGAAAATAAAAATTCACAAAACAAGTCACAAAGACTTGAATGAACTCTATTTTAAAAGAACAGCAACAAGAGATTTAAAAAGAAGCCTTTGTCAATACCCAACTCAAGCGTCTGCACAAAATGCTGGAATGTCACTTGAAGAGTATGAACATTTTATCTTTGGAGCTTGTAATTTATTTGCAGAAAACCCTGAAGCCGAATGGTTAAAAGTAAGAAGCAAACAACAAAGAATTGTTGACCACTTAAATGGTAGAACCAAAATCAAATACAAAGGGCAAGGCATAGACATCAGTTTTGAAACCGAAGGTAGAACATGGATCAATTCTGATGGGCAAACTAACATGCCTTCTGGAGAAGTTTACACCTCTCCTATTGAAAACTCAGTAAATGGTGTTATCAATTTTTCATATCCAGGTTTATACATGGGAAATGAAGTAGAAGGAGTTACTTTGTGGGTGAAAGACGGTTACATTGAAAAGTGGGAAGCCAAATCAGGTAAAGCATTTCTTGATAAGATCTTCTCCATGGAAGGTACCAGACGTTTCGGGGAAGCAGCAATAGGAACCAATTACAACATTAAAAGAATGACCAAGAATATTCTTTTCGATGAAAAAATAGGTGGTACCATCCACATGGCCATCGGACAATCTTATATGCAGTGCGGTGGTAAAAACAAATCATCAGTGCATTGGGATATGATCAGCGACATGACTAATGGAGGTGAAATTCTAGCTGACGGAGAAAGGATTTATGAAAATGGAAAATTTTTAATTTAAAAATACAATGAGAATAATTCTATCAATTTTAATTACACTTTTTTTCACTCTTACTTTAGGTGCTCAAACATTAAACAACATTGAAAGTGTTGAATACGATCCAGTCAAAGACAGATGGTTAGTTTCTAACAGTACTAACATTGTGACTATTGAGGCGAATGGCACCATGAATTTTTTTGGCACTTCGGCTTATGCAGAATATGGAATGGAAGTTATTGGAACTACTCTTTTTGCTATTACAGGTGGAGGTGTAAGGTATTACGATTTAAACACGGAAGAAGAATTAGGATATATTCCAATCTCTGGAGCACAATTTTTAAATGGCCTCACTTCAGATAAAACTGGGAAACGTCTATGGGCTACAGATTTCTCTAGAAGAACCGTTCATGAAATAGATGTAAGCGATTTAGCTAATCCAATGGTAAGTACCCTGATTCAAAACACCATTCAAACTCCTAACGGAATTGTCTATGATGAAGCGAATAACAGATTAGTTTTTGTTACTTGGGGAAATACTGGATCTGTTTATCAGATTAATCTTCTTACTGGCAATCAAACTTTAATAACTAATCAAACCGGATTAGGAAATATGGACGGCATCATCATTAATGAACTGGGAGGTTTTATAGTATCTGCATGGACTCCTAATGTTATTAGAACTTATGATCCAAACTTTAATATGTTGAATGACATTATGTTTGCAGAAGGAAATGTAGATCGTCCTGCAGACATCGCTTATAAGGCTGGAGACGGCAATGGCTTCTCTGTATTAGCAGTGCCAAATGTTGGTAATAGCCGCGTATATTTTGCAAACTTCACTATTGTCTCTACGAATGAAATCGAGCCAAAGAACATTAACATAAGTGTAGTTCCTAATCCTATCGATGAAAATGCATTCATTAGTTTTGAAATAAAAGAAGAAGCTGAAATGAACATCTTTGATCTTGGTGGAAAGCAGATTCATGCTTCATATTATAAAGCAGGAAGGCATGCTGTTGCATTGCGAGGAAAAATTCTTGAACAAGGTATTTACTTTTGCGAATTAAGATCAAAAAATTATTTGGGGAAGGTAAAACTCATCAAAAATTAATGATTGATTTGCCTTAACTTAATTTTTTATAGTTTAGGCAAACCAATCGTTAAGATCCCTATCCTTATTGTCTTTAAAAGCCTGGTTTAATAATTTGAAATCCAGCTTTCCTTTATTAGTTTTTAAATGCATTAAAACAACGAGACCTTTTCTTAACCTAATTTCTTCACTCTTAGGTTTTCCAATAAGGTGTAACAAGGATCTTTGTCTTCCAGGTGTTAAAGCATGAAATAATTTTTCGCCTTGTTCATCTTGCAAAAGTAATTCTTCAAATTCTTCAGGTATAGGCATTCCATATTTACTATCATCCTTTTCAAGCTCCACATTTATTTCTTCACCGAAGTTTTTGGCTAACTTTTTTCTGACTTCTTTATTTACATTAATAAAGTAAGTCCCATCTCCAAATGGTGAAAGTGCAGCATGATACTTTATTATTTTTTCTATGGTAATTATGATTCGTTTTGTGCCAATCTTTTCAATAAAATGTTTAGCCACTCTATCTGGGACGGAAATGTTACCTCCCCATAGCGATGAATCATGATTATTTATTTTTGCTTTAAACTTCATTTATTTTCTACTTAACCAGAATCCTAACCAAGCACCTATGATCCCCCACGGAACAAGGCCATCAATCAAATCAGGAATAGAGTTTGTTTCAAACCAAATGCTGTTGATGTATGAGGTACTTAAATAACTAATTGCTCCTATAATTAAGCAACCAATCATTGTAGTTCCAAAAGTTATGTTTGGAATTTTGAGAAGAAACCAAACAAGTAAAAATCCTGAAAAGATATTGACAATCAAACCCCTCGCCATATTCATTCCCATGTTATTGTCAAAAGTTTTATTGTAGGTCACCAAAGCCCAAGGTTTTCCAATCATTTTTTGACCATAAGCTTCCTGCTCTTCTGCACTTGCACCGGGTAAAGCTCTATTAATAAAATATTGCCCTTCTTCTGACAAATTAGTATTTAAACATTCGATGATTTTGTCTTGATTAGGTGTATAAGCCATGTTTGATCCGTGAAGATCTAATGCGGCCCAAGATAAAAATTGCCAAATAAACAAGATCAGACCTGTCACAACTGCGCCGATAATTAATTTTCCCATTGATAAATTGTTTTGATTTATACTAATGTATAAAAATCAATTCAATGAATCTAATAAATTTTTGAATTCATTTTTTTGAAAAGCATTCAATTTAGATTCTTTTGCAATGGTGTTATTTTCTGCAATCAACTGCTGAAGACCTTTCCGATCTCCTAATTGATTTAAAATTTCAATGCCTAAAAGATTAGCTGAGAAAAGTTTAGATTTGTTTTCTTTTTCGTTCCAATAGTTTTTTGCCTTTTTAAAAAATTCTAAACTTTCTATTGCTCTTTTATCAGCCAGAACACATTTGGCTAATTGAAGGTTTGTGAGTGCTGCTCCTGGTTTGAATTCTAAAGTATTATAAAGGTCTAAAGCTTGAAAATAATATTGTTCTGCTATAGCATAATCTTCAGTCCTTGCATATAAAGATGCTCCATAATTCAATAATAGCGTAATGTTTGAAGTATCTTTTAAATTCTCCCAAGTCTTCAGTGAAAGATTCGCATAGATTTTGGCGGAATCTAAATTATTAAATTTCTCATCGTATAAATTTGCTAGATTCATATAGGAGCTTGCCACCTTATCCATATTTTCTTCATTAGCATTTTCTGCAATTATTTTTTCATAAATAGCAGATGCTTTTTTGGGGCTTTCTTTCAAAAAGCTAGCCGCCTCTTTTTGCAGCGCTGAGGCATCAGGTTTTTTAGCTATTCCTTCGGAAGCAGCAACTGTTTTTTCAACATTTTGTCCAGAACAAGCTTGAAGTAGTATTAAAATAAAGTATATAAAATATTTCAAATCATTATTTTTTAATGGCTTCTGCTTGAATAGGGCTATAATAAAATATAGCTCCTTTTGTATTTTTAATTTCTTCTATTTCTTTAAGTGTTTTTTCAACAAATGTTTCATCTATTTTACCAGCATTGATTAAATTTTCCTTTGCGCTTACTAATAATTCTGCCCAATAGTCAAACATCTTTGCTCTTCTATCAGGATCTCTATTGTCAAAATGTCTTTTTAAGTTTCTGGTAAGAATTTCATCAAATCCAGCTTCATTCAACAAATTTCCTAATTTTACTCCCACAAAAGGATCTCCTCCCATTTCAATTTGTAGCTCATTAAATTTATCAAAGAATTTCAATTGGAATGGAGCCTTTGGATAAATGTATAAGGATCTATTATGCACTTCTGTTATGAATATTTTACCTCCAGGTTTTAATACTCTATGTGCTTCTTTTAAAATGCTAGATGGGCTATTGGAATGTTCTAAGACCCAAACTATAAACACACTATCAAAAGAATCATCTTCAAACTGAATCTGATTAGCATCTTGAATACTAAAATTTATACGATTTTGTAGATGTGGAAGAACAGAAAAATTAGTTTTTGCTGTGGCTATTTGTTCTTCAGAGACATCAAAGCTTTCTAAACTTAAAAGGGGGTAAGTTTCTAATAATATTTTACTTTGGCCTCCAGTGCCACATCCTATTTCTAACATTTTACGACAAGCTGAAGCATCTAAGAATTCGTAAATCATCTCTTCTAGAAATCCTGCTTGTTCGCTCAGTCTATTCTTCTCTTGATCGTCGTAACCGTGTAAATATTTTCGTTCCATATGCTTAAAGTATTTTCCTTTTAACTATTCATTAGGACGTAAAATTCGCTAAAGTCCATGAAGTTACACAAGACATTTTTTTACCTTAAATAAAACTTTTGTTTCTTTTATCGTTAAGCGAGACACAGCGATCGAGGCGAATCTCAGCGATACACAGCATCAATACTTTCGCAAAAATAATTATTCTTGAAGCACATTGTCAAAAAGTGCACAAAATTTCAATAATCCCAAATTTAAATTGGCGTATTATCAAATAGCCATATAATAAACACTACAAGAGCTTATCGAGTTTAACACAAGATTAATAGAAAAGTATTTATTCTTATATGAGATTTCAATAGATTTGCATCCATTAAATAAATGATTTGTATTTACAACAATATGCCTAATCATTTGTCTTTTTATGAAATCAATCAAATATGAAGAAAATTCTATTTTCATACACCTTACTTATGCTTTCTATTTCCTTATGCTCACAAGAGAATGGAAAATTTGCCATAAATGGCTACATAAAAGATGCTAGTAATGGTGAAACACTTATTGGAGCTACGGCTGTAGTTAAAGGTAGCACAACTGGGGTAGCCAGCAATGAGTATGGATTTTACTCCCTAAGTTTGGAAGCAGGAACTTATGAAGTTGTTTTCGAATACCTCGGCTTTGAGCCTGTAACTAAAACAGTAGAACTAAAAGGAAATGTCAAACTAGATATAGAATTAGGTGAAGATGCAGAGATTCTTGAGGAAGTTGTTGTACTTGGTGAAGCAGCAGATAAGAATGTAACGGATCTAGAAATGAGCACCAATAAATTGGACATCTCCACAATCAAAAAGATGCCTACATTACTAGGAGAAGTTGAAATCATAAGAAGTATACAGCTCCTCCCAGGCGTATCTACTGTCGGAGAAGGAGCTACAGGTTTTAACGTCAGAGGAGGAAGCATAGATCAAAACTTAGTGCTTTTAGATGAAGCTCCAGTTTATAATTCTTCTCACCTCTTCGGCTTCTTTTCTGTTTTCAACCCAGATGCAGTCAAAGATGTAAAATTATATAAAGGAGGTATTCCTTCAAGATATGGAGGAAGACTCTCCTCGATTCTCGATGTGAGAATGAAAGAAGGAAACAGTAAGAGTCTTGCAGTGAATGGTGGTGTAGGATTAATCTTTTCTAGAATTTCTGTAGAAGCTCCCATCATTAAAGACAAAGCATCCTTTATTGTAGCAGCAAGAAGATCTTATATTGATGTTTTATCTAAGCCATTTTTGCCAGATGATCTTGGCGATACTGAATTAAACTTCTATGACCTTACTTTGAAAACAAATTTCAACATCAACGAAAAAAACAGAATTTTTCTATCTGGTTATTTTGGAAGAGACAATTTTGGTTTTGGAGCAGATGCTGGTTTCAATTGGGGAAATGCTACTGGGACTTTTAGGTGGAATCATTTATTTAGTGAAAAACTTTTCTCAAACCTTACTTTTTATTATAGTGACTATGATTACCAGCTTGCTTTTGGAGATGAATCTACCAATAGTTTTACCTGGGATGCCGGAATTAAAAACATCAGTATAAAACCTGAATTTACCTTCTTTTTAAATCCTGAAAACATCATAAGATTTGGTGGCCAAAGTATTTTATACACCTTCTCACCTGGTAATGCAATAGGGATAAGTGAAGGAGAAGAAAGTGACATTAGCTTGGATGAACAAAATGCGATGGAGTCCGCAATCTATATTGAGAATGAGCAAACGTTAGGTGCTTTTAAACTAAATTATGGCCTTAGGCTTTCTCATTTTAATTACATGGGATCTGGTAATTCTTATGAATTTGCTGACGCACCAGCAGGTACAAGAAGATTTGTAAGTAGCTTTGAAAGTTTTGATGATTGGGAATCCATTCAAACTTACCTAAATCTAGAACCAAGACTTGCTGTTAAATACCAATTAAATAATAAATCTTCATTGAAGGCAAGTTATATGAGAACAGCACAATACATCCATTTGGTTTCTAATTCAGCTGCTGCAACTCCCGTTGATGTTTGGACACCGAGTACTAATAATATTAAACCATCACAAGCTGATCAAATAGCCATTGGTTATTTTCAAAACTTTGATGATAATAAATACGAATTAAGTGCAGAAACGTATTTTAAAAACACTGACAACTTAGTAGACTACATAGATGGAGCAGATATTTTACTGAATGAATTTTTAGAAGGCGACCTTTTAGCAGGAAAAGGTAGAGCCTATGGATTGGAGCTTCAACTTAAAAAAGAAAAGGGCCGATTTACAGGCTGGGTTTCATATACCTTGGCTAGAACTGAACTAAAAGTAGAAGGTATAAATGGAGACGATTGGTATCCATCAAGATTTGATCAATTGCACAATGTTAGTGTAAGTGGTTTTTATGAACTCAATGATCGATGGAGTCTGAGTGCAAACTTTACCTACGTTACGGGAACCCCTGTAACTTTTCCTACATCAAGATTTGAAATGGGTCCCTACGTTATACCTCACAATGGAAACGATGTACGTAACAATGCAAGAATTCCAGATTACCATCGACTAGATTTTGGTGCTACTTGGACTGGCAAAAACAAAGACAATAAAAGATGGAGCGATGAATGGGTGTTTTCAATTTACAATGCCTACAACAGAAGAAATCCTTTTTCCATTTATTTCAGACAAGAACAAGATAGAGTTGCACCGGGAGATCCAGTAAATGCCGAGGCTATTCAACTCTCTGTAATTGGAAGTATAATTCCGTCTGTTTCTTATAATTTCAAATTTAATAACTAGAAGAATCATGTTAATAACTAATATAAATTATAAATTTTTAGCAAGCTTATCATTCGCAATTGTATTTATCTTCTCTTGTGAAGATGTCGTTCCCATAGACGTTGATGATGCTCCTGTACAATTAGTTGTAGATGCATGGGTCAACAATAAACAAGAAGCTCAAACAATAAGACTTACCAATACACAAACTTTTTTTGACGCTAGCCCAACTCCAGGAGTAAGTGGAGCCAATATTGCCATCCAATCAAGTGTTGGAGAAGTATTTATCTTTGAAGATCAAGGCAATGGAAACTATGTTTGGGAACCAGATGCTAGAACTCATCTCGGGGAAATTGGTGAGGATTTTCAATTAGGTATTGAATTAGATGGAAAAACATATTTTTCTGCAAGCAGCTTGAGTCGAGTTCCACCTATCGATTCTATCACTCAAACTTTTGAGGAGGAAACTACTTTCAATGAAGAACATATCCATTGCAATTTTTTCGCTAGAGATCCTCTTGGTCCAGGAGACACTTATTGGATAAAATCATTTCAAAACGATAACTTTTTGAATAAACCTTTAGAAATCAATGTTGCCTATGATGCAGGTTTTTCTGCGGGTTCTGAAGTTGATGGCTTGATTTTTATTCCACCCATCAGAGATACGATGGATCCTGTTGCTGATGCGGTAGAGTCAGGTGAAAAGACTCCATCTCCATGGAATGTTGGTGATGTTGCACGTGTTGAAATTCATAGTATATCTATAGAGGCATTTTACTTTTTAACTGTAGCCAGGGATCAATTGCTGAACAGCTTGAATACTATTTTTGCTGAACCAATCTCCAACACAAGAGGGAATGTATTTTCAACTGATGAAGAGGAAGAAGTCTTAGGGATGTTTGTTGTTAGTGCTGTTTCAGAATTAGAATACACTATAGAATAGATTGAATAGATTAAGCTCATTGCTGAGCTTAATATTTAAGGAAAGTTACAAATACTAATGTCCATAAGGTTCAATATCCTTATGGACATTAGTATTAAAACCTTACTTTACATCATGGACCTTTTCAACAACGATCCTTTATCAAATTTACTTCCATGTGATGGGGTCGTAAATTACTATGGAAGCATATTTAATCAAGAAATTGCCCAGCAGTATTACCAGCAACTCTTAGAAAATATTAAATGGGAACATGATAAAGCCATGATGTTTGGAAAGGTCATTGTGACAAAACGTAAAGTAGCTTGGTATGGAGACAAACCTTTTGATTACACCTATTCAAAAATTACTAAATCTGCACTTCCTTGGACAAAAGAACTTTTGATTTTAAAAAAAACCATTGAGCAAAAAACGAATGAACAATTTAATTCTTGCCTGCTCAACCTATACCATAGCGGTGAAGAAGGCATGGCATGGCACAGTGACGGCGAGAAAAACTTAAAAAAGAATGGTGCGATAGGTTCCTTAAGTTTTGGAGCCGAACGCAAATTTGCATTCAAACATAAAATAAGTAAGCAAAAAGTTTCCGTTTTATTGGAAAGAGGAAGTTTGTTAATCATGAAAGGAGCCACACAAACAAATTGGTTACATCGATTACCACCAACAAAAAAAGTAAAAAGTCCTAGGATAAATTTAACCTTCCGAACGATAGTAGTTTAAAATTAGTTCTTAATTAAAATTCTTGAAAATTCATAGTTTTACTTTTAATTGTTTATTGTATATTCAATAAACAATTAAATAAAATTATGAAAAAACTACTACAAGGACTCATTCTGTTTTCACTCTTTAATACCTTAGAAGCTCAGGTTTCAAAATACATCGTCCTAGAAGAATTTACAACAGCACCTTGTGGATTTTGTCCAGATGGAGATGTCATCGCAGATGAATTACTCGAAAAACATGAAAACTTAATAGTGATTGCCCATCACGCAGGATTTGGTAGAGACTCAATGACCATCCCAGAAAGTCAAGAACTCGCCGCTTACACAAACTCAGCACCTACTGCTGCTTTAAATCGAAGAATGTATGACGATGAGACCATCTACCTCAATGCTTCTGGAATGGTTTGGAGTAGACAAAGATGGGATTCCGTTATAACTGCGGACTTATTAATTCCTGCACCTGTGGAAGTCATTTTAAACCATACTTATGATGAAACAAGTCGAACTGTAGATGCCACTTTGGAGATGATCTTTAATCAAGATATCGATCATACATTATTACATGTTAATTTTGTGGTCTTAGAAGATTCTGTTATTGGCATAGGACCTGGTTACGATCAAGTCAATTATTTAAATGGCTCCCCATCTCATCCAATGTACCAAAGAGGCGATCCAATTATAGGCTATGAACATAGACACGTAGCTAGATCAATGGTAGGCGGCACATGGGGAATACCACTCTTAACCAATGGTCCAATATTAAAAGGAGAAGCGTATACTTTTCAGACAAATTTTGTTTTAGATCCTAAATGGGATGAAAGTAAAATTAGTTTGGTTGGATGGGTAAATTATTATGATCCTGAAGATAGAGCTAAACATGAAATACTTAATGCTATTCATTCACAATTGAATTTACCTGTTGTAAGTATAAATGCATATGCCAATAATATCGACAAATTAAAAGTATTTCCTAATCCAGTTACAGATTATGTTAATATAAATTTAGATTCAAAAAATGATCTAATAAGCAATGTATTTATTTTTAATCAAATTGGACAAAGGATATTTTCGTCACCCAATTTACTTAATGAGAAAAGCTACTTACTGAATACTAAAAAGTTTCCTCATGGATCTTATACATTTAAAGTAAATACCATGAATGGCAATGAATTCGCGGAGATGCTTATAAAAAATTAAGATTCTTCAAAACCTATAATCTGAACAAATTTAAAGAGCTATCAATTAATGTTGAAAATTGATAGCTCTTTACTTTTGTTTAAAAATCGTCACTATCATTTTCAATTAATCGCAGGAAAAATATTTTGACAGTCCTGTCAAAATATTCGCAATTATCTCTACCAAAAATTCTTTGTGGCATATTTGTTGCAAAAGCTAGGTATACATTAGCCACCCGTTTAACTCCTTTCCTCACGATTGATTATGATCAAAAGATCATGCATTATTAAATTTAATTGTAATTCACCTTTTGAGGTTAGGAAAAATGATACATTATCACAAGAAATTTTATTTTCTTATTTTTTTCTTTGTTTGTTTTTTAAACCCAGTATTCGTTTCTAGTCAGACAGTAGAATATGGCTGTGATGCTGCACGCTTTGGAATTGATGCAGATCTATATACTAACTCTTCCAATTTTGGTAATTTACCTGCGTCTAACAACACTGACGATTGGTTCACAAGTAGATTCCCAGGGAATGGAATCGGAGTATTAAATACTGATTCCACTGCTCTTTGGAGTGATCCTAACTTCTTAATCAACAATCCAGAAATTATTGGAGACATGAATTATCTCCCTAATACTTTGTTAAATGGTATTAGGTTGCAAGACGGTTTATATGCAAGAGATTTTTATGGGGGAAATAGATACATAGATCTTACTAGTTACACTCAAGCAAGTAAAAATGGTGAAGATCCTGCAATATGGGATACTGGCCCATCGAATGTAACTCCAAAGAACGATATCATAGATTGTTATGGTCACCTTAGAAGGGATGGATTGGTGGCAGCTGATGATTTATGGCTTTTGGCTGGATTTTCAAGGGTATCTAATTCAGGACAAAGTTATATGGATGCTGAGTTATTTGCTAGAGATGTAAGGTATAGAGGAACTGGGTTTGATAGTGGTGGTCCTGATGATGGTCATACTGCTTGGACATTTGATGCTGCGGGTAACATTCTTACCTCTGGAGATTTAATTGTCTCGGTTGTTTTTAATACAAATAATTCACCTGAAATAGATTTAAGAATTTGGATAAGCAGAAATGATTTCGAAAACTTAAACCCAACAACATTTAATTTCGGGACTGAGTTTGATGGTGCATCTAACAATTCAAGATTTGGATATGCCTCTATTGCACCACCTCAAGGTAGAAGCTTCGCTTGTGGTCTATCTAACACATCAGCAACAAAAGGACCTCCATGGGGAACTTTGGATTCAGGAGGTAATTTTTCTTTAGATTACGAAAAATTTCAATTTTTAGAAGTCGCAATAAACTTAACTGTTTTTGGTGTTGATCCTACTTTAGCTTCAAACAATAATTCTGATCCTTGTTGGAATCCATTCGGTAGCATATTGTTCAAAGCCAGAGCTTCTGCATCCTTTACTTCTCAATTAAAAGATTTTGCAGGACCATATCCATTTGGAGAAATTCCAATTGTACCACCTCAAGCTGATACAGATACAATTTCTTGTTACGATGAAATTGCAGAATTGGGTCCTGATTCTATAATTAATGGTGCATACTACCTTTGGGAAACCACTAATGGAAATATTATTTCGGACCCTAACCAACCAATTATACAAGTAGATCAAGCTGGTGAATATTCAATGTTTGGAACCGCTATCGAAGGTTGTGGCGGAGCTTGGGTTACAGTAACAGTCCCTGATATTAGAACAACTATCACTGGATATGTTGAAAGCGAACCAGTCTATGGTTGTGAAGACAACCCCACTCCACTTTTTGGTTTTGGTGATGGTGATCAATTCACGTATTTCTTCAATGGAGAAGTAATAGCAATTGAACAAAACACCGAAGTCTTTGAAGAAGGAATGTATGTATTAGAAATTTTGGATGTCTATTCAGGATGTGCAGCTTATGATTCTATATATGTTTCAAGGACTCCTTGTGTAGATGTTGATCCAAACGATATTCCTCCTGATGGAAATGTTTCAATTCTAATAGATACCATGCCTCCTACTTTTACAGTCCCAGATGATGTAACTTTGGACTGTTCACAAAGTCCATTTGAAATCGAACTAGTAGGAGATGTAACCGATGAAGCCGATGATTGCGATGACAATCTTCCAGATGCTAGCTATACAGATTCTTCAACTGAGCCATGTGATGGAGAAAGTGTGATTACAAGGACTTGGTCACTCACCGATTTCTGTAACAACACTAGAATTTGGATCCAAACAATCACCTTAATAGATACAACTGCACCAAGTTTTGATGCACCTGCTGACGTAACTCTTGATTGTAATGTTGACTTTCTTGAGTTAGACCTTACCGGAAATGCAGGTAATCCCAATGATGATTGTGATACTAATATTGGAAATCCAACTTTCGAGGACCTAATAAGTGAAGATGATCCTTGCATTGGGGGAACCATCATAACAAGAACTTGGTCCCTTTCCGATGCTTGTGGCAATGATACAATGATCATACAAAACATTACTTTACAAGATATAACTGCTCCTTTTTTTGATACACCCGAAGATGTTACCATTGACTGTACGGCTGATCCTAATTTCTTAGAACTTGTCGGGGATGCTGAAAATGAAACTGATAATTGTGATACTTCACTTGGACAAGCTACTTATACTGATGAAGTAAGTGCTAATGATCCGTGTGTGGGCGCTGGAGTAATAACTAGAACTTGGTCACTGACTGATGATTGCGGTAACTCTACTGTTACGACTCAAATCATTACCGTTCAAGATACAGTACCGCCAATCTTTGATACACCTGAAGACATCACTATTGACTGTACCGATGATCCTAATTTCTTAGAACTTGTCGGGGATGCTGAAAATGAAACTGATAATTGTGATACTTCACTTGGACAAGCTACTTATACTGATGAAGTAAGCTCAGATGATCCGTGTGTCGGTGCAGGAGTGATTACTAGAACTTGGTCACTGACCGATGATTGTGGTAACTCTACTGTTACGACTCAAATCATCACCGTTCAAGATACAGTACCGCCAATCTTTGATACACCTGAAGATATCACTATAGATTGTTCTTCAGACCACGAAGATCTTGATTTAGTAGGAGATGCTATTAATGAATCAGACAATTGTGATACAACTTTAGGACAAGCTACTTATACTGATGAAGTAAGTCTAAATGATCCTTGCATTGGGGCTACTATTATTACAAGGACTTGGACTCTTAGTGATGATTGTGGCAATCAAACAAATTCAATTCAAGTTATAACAAAAGAGGATACCACTCCACCAATAATAACTTGTCCAGAAGATGTGACATTAAGTTGTGACGAACTTTGCACCATTGATCTTGCGTGTGAAGCTTGTATATATCAAGACATCTCTTGTACAAACGAAGCTGGAGGAATAAAAACATATTGTTTAAATTTCGCAAGCTCAACTGAAGCTAATTTATTACTAAACAGTTTACCGTCAAGTATAATTGTTGGAGCCAATGCTGCGAATATTCAAACATACCTGGGAGGAAATGAGATTTGCTATAAAACAGAAAGCATGGGCTCTTGCAATGTTGAAGGTTTCGAATTAGTAATGGAAACTATATTAGGAGAAGGTGTGAATTGCGGAATTGCTACTGCGACTGATGATTGTTCTTCAGACATAATTATTTCATACACAGATGAAAGTACACAAACCAATACAGGAGATTGTAGCGACTATAATTATACCATAAATAGAACTTGGTTTGCAGTAGATCAATGCGGAAACACATCAAGTTGTATTCAAATTATTTCAGTATTAGATGAAGAAGCTCCTTCTTTTACAAGTCCGGATGATATTACAATTGATTGTTTAGCTAGCATAGACCCTAGTAATACCGGCACCACAGCTGATGAAGCAGATAATTGTGATACCGCCCTAGACGAATCAACTTATATAGATGTAATAGAAGAGAACACCCCTTGTAATGGCTCAGCAATAATTACTAGAACTTGGACATTGACGGATGCTTGTAATAATGATTCAAGTTTAGTGCAAATAATCACTATTCAAGATACTATTCCTCCAATTTTTGATGCCCCAGACGACGTAACAATTGATTGTGAAACAGATGAAAACACATTATCAATTGTTGGTGATGTTACCAATGAAAGTGACTCATGTGACCCATTAATAGGACAAGCCACATATACCGACGAAATAAGCACTGACGGTTTATGTATCGGAAATGTAATAATAACAAGGACTTGGTCATTGACAGATGATTGTGGAAATACATTTTCTGATGTACAAATCATCACTAAAGAAGATAATACTCCTCCAACTTTTACTGGTCCAGCAGACATAACTATTGAATGTACGGATGATTCAAATGACCCAAATGTTACAGGTGAAATTATTAATGTTTTGGATAATTGTGATACTACTGAAATAGAAATCACCTATTTAGATGGTACTAATGAAGACAACCCTTGTGCTCACATAATTAGCAGAGTATGGTTTGCAACAGACAATTGCGGTAATCAAAGTTCTTCCGTCCAAATTATTACAGTGGTAGATGAAGAGGCCCCTATTTTTACTAGCTCACCAGAAAACATAAGTGTTAATTGCGAAGATATTCCAGAGGCTATTACTCTTGAAGCAATTGATAGCTGTAGTTTAGTCAATATTGTTTACAAAGAAATCAAAGAGGATGGTGTTTGTGAAAATATTTACGATCTAATTAGAACATGGACTGCGAGTGATGAGTGTGGCAATACAAGTATTGAAACGCAAATTATTTCAGTAAAAGAATGTGACCCTACTGTAGAAATAAACTTAGAAGTTGATGCATCAATTTGTGTTGAAGAAATGGTTTCTTTTAGTTCAATTTTAGGAGAAGGATTTGAATCCCCACAATATCAATGGCAATTTAGTTCAGACAATATTACTTGGGAAAATATACCTGGCGCGACTTTACCTGTTTTAGAATTTATTGCAGGGATTGAAAACCAAGGTTGGTATAGACTCATTGTAGGAAGTGATCTTTCTACTATTGATTTAACAGAATGCTCTGTATTTTCAAACTCTATATATCTAGAAATCAAACCTGATTCTCCATTAGTGGAACTCAATGCTTCCATTTGTTTAGGAAGTCAATACGAATTAGGTGATAATGTTTACACCCAAGCAGGAACATATTTAGATACTCTTGTTTCAAATAATGGCTGCGATTCTTTGGTGCAATTAAATCTAAGCTTAGAACCATTAATTCAAGAATCACAAGAATTTAACATCTGTGAAGGCAATCAAATAGTAGTTGGTAATTCAAGCTATTTTAATGAAGGTACTTACTACGACACATTGAGTACACTTGATGGCTGTGACTCTCTTGTTATCACAACAATATTTTTTAATCCTCCTTATGAAACTGAATTAAACTTTCAAATTTGCGAAGGTGCAAGTGTAACTGTCGAATCTGAAACTTATGATTCAGCCGGAAACTATGAAATTTTATTGACTGCTTCTGATGCTTGTGATAGCATACTTTTAATAAATGTAATCGTAGAACCACTTATTGAAAGTAACCAAGAATTAATTACTTGCCCTGGTGGCACAATTACAGTGGGTAATAACACTTATAGCGAAGAAGGAATTTATTATGACACCTTACAAACTCCTGATGGATGTGACAGCTTGGTCATTAGTGAAATAATATTTAAACAAAGTTTATATACTGATCTATTCCATAGTATTTGCGTTGGTGGTAGTATTGAAGTTGGTGGCAACATTTATAACGACGAAGGGGTATACATTGATTCACTTCTGAATGCTGAAGGATGCGATAGTATTGTAACCATTGAAATAAGTTTTGACCCTTTAATCATCAGTAATCAAGAATTATTCACATGCCCAGGTGGATCTGTTACAGTTGCTGATAATGAATACTATTCAGAAGGAATTTATTATGACACTCTTACTACTCTTATCGGCTGTGATAGTGTCATCATTACGGAAGTGATCTTTACTCCTTTAATTTCTACAAACCTAGAACATAGTATTTGTGTTGGGGGGAATATTGAAGTTGGTGGTAATGTCTATGATCAAGAAGGTAATTATGTAGATTCTCTTGTGACAAATGATGGTTGT
>CALDYJ010000013.1 GCA_937941095.1 uncultured Saprospiraceae bacterium
CCTCCTCGAACTAGATATTGTTAATTAACACAAGATATGTGTAATTTTAATTCATTAATCAAAGGTCTAAAATTTAGTCCAGTTTTATGGGGGCTATAACACCAAAGACCAAAGACCAAAGACCAAAGACTAAAGACTAAAGACTAAAGACCAACTATGCCTTATTTAGAGAGACAGTTTTTACTTTTCTTTTTCCTTTCACACCTTTGGCTTTCTTCACAGCAGTAACAACATTAATTACTCCTCCTGAAACAGATAGTTCAGAGAATGGAGTCAATTCGCCATCTCCACCTGGAAGCTTAACTTTTTGACTATTTTTAACCGTACTAGACATCAAAATATCCTTAACCTGCACAGCAGTCAAATTAGGAAAATAAGACATCAGCACAGCAGCAACTCCTGCTACAACTGGCGAAGCCATACTTGTTCCTTGAGCATTTCTATAGTTATTATCTGGGGTAGTAGAATAAATAGCTACACCTGGTGCGAATAAGTCAACTTGCTTCTTTCCGTAATTTGAAAAAGTAGCAGGAGCATCTTCTCCAGACTTCCAACTTAGTGCACCAACTTCTAGCCAGTTAGGGTAAGCTTTCTTTTTCAGTTTCCCGTTTTTCTTAGCTGGAAAATCTGTAGGGAAATTATCAGATATGTCATTGTCTTGTGAAGAATTCCCAGCAGCATGAACCAATAACACATCTTTCTTCTTTGCGTATTTAACTGCTTTATCAACTACTTGCTTGTTCCAAGAAAAGCCTTTTCCAAAACTCATATTTATTACTCTCGCACCATTGTCTACAGCATAAATGATAGCATTAGCGACATCCTTATCTCTTTCATCACCATTAGGAACAGCTCTTAAGCTCATAATTCTGACGTTATCAGCAACACCATCCATTCCAATCCCATTTCCTCTTATAGCTCCAATAATTCCAGCAACGTGAGTTCCGTGAAATGCATCAGGACCTTCGTACTCATTATTACCATAACCTTTTTCGTATGGGTTATTGTAATCATCTCCGACGATTGTTCTAGGGTTAAAGTCTGTATTGTAAGCATACTTTAGTTTTCCAGAATAGTATTCTTTACCTTCTTCTATTTGGCCCATGATGTCTTCTTTTACTGCATCAATGGATTCCACTTCATCACCACCCTCAAACACTCTATTTATAATTCTTTTTGCAATCGCTAAGTTTTGGTTATCTGCAGCATCAAGAGCTTCAATGCTTTCTGGTGTAATTGCTTTGCCATCTAATGCTTTACCTAATTCATCAAGCGCCCCCATCAGCATGGTCTCTGTTGCATCCATTTGAGCCACTTGAGCTTCAGCATCTTTTAGTTGAGATTCAACTTCTTCCTTACATTTTTTATAGATCGCGTATTCTTTCTTTTCTTTTTTAGAAAGAGAAGACTCTGCAGCATTCTCATATTTCTTTTTATACTTTCCGTATAATCTAGTTACTTCGTATGTATCCTGGTCAACGTTTCCATTTTTTCCACCAATAAAGTTCCAACCGTGGATATCATCAATGTACCCATTATTGTCATCATCTATTCCATTACCTGGGATTTCGTCAGTGTTTACCCACATGACATCTCTTAAGTCTTCATGTTCAGTGTCTATTCCTGAATCAATTACAGCCACGATTACAGTTTGTGACTTCATATCTTTTAGATTCTGCTTATAAGCTTTTTCCGTACTTACACCATGTACATTATCTGCTCTTTGGTCAAGATTGAACCAGTTTTCAGGTGCCTTAGTTTGAGCGGAAAGAAATTGAATTCCAAAGCAACAAATCAAAAGTGTTAATAACTTAGATTTCATATTATTTTAAAATTAAAAGTTTGAATAAAAGCCGTAAAAATATACAATATTAACGAATAGCTTAAGGTTTATCTTTCATAATGTCGAGGTTTTTCAAAAAATGGCTTTAGATTTGAGGATAATTAACAATTGATTTAATATAAACGTTTAGAAAAGATGAGAATATTAATATTTTGCCTGCTTTCGCTTGCATTTTGCACCTTTAATCATATTAATGCACAATCAGAGGTAGGAGTTGCTTTAGGAGTTTCTACTTATCAGGGAGATCTTGCACCGGATAACATCCAAGGTTCATTTGGAAATTTGCATGCTTCTTTTGGTGGATTCTACAGGTATAACTTTAATAACTACTTTGCAGCTAAGCTAGGCATCAATTATGGACGTTTGTCTTCGGATGATGCAAAATCTGAAGCTGAAGCTAAAAAAAGAAGAAACCTTAGCTTTAGGAGTGATATAATAGAATTTGGCTTGACTGCTGAATTTAATGTATTAGGTTACCAAGCTTATAATTATACAAGAGTTTTCTCTCCATACGTTTTTGTAGGGATAGCAGGTTTTAAGTATAATCCAAAGGCATTTTATGACAATCAATGGATTGAATTACAACCACTTTCTACGGAAGGTCAAGGTTTGGCAGAATATCCTGAAAGAGAAGAATACAAATTAATTGAATTATCAATCCCTATTGGATTAGGTGTCAAATATGCTTTGACTGATCAATGGAACATTGGTTTAGAGGCAGGATTCAGAAAGACATTCACGGATTACATTGACGATGTAAGTACAACTTATGTTGGTCGAGATGTATTGGTAGCATCTAGGGGCGAACTTAGTGCAAATATAGCCAATAGGACAGGTGAATATTTGGGAACAGAACCTATAGATGTTCAAGAAGGCACTCAAAGAGGCAATGCAGAAAACAATGACACTTATATCATCGCACAGCTTTTCATTAGCTTCAACATTTCCGACAATGGTTTAGTCGGAGGAAGATCGAAAAATAGAAGGAAATCAGGTTGTCCGACTTTCTAGGACTTAACAAGACATTGGCGAAAGGCAAATCCTTAGCTAATCCTTAGCTTTTGGAATCTTATTTGCAATCATTAATAGATTGATTTTATTCAATTCTATTAAACCGCAAATATGAGAAAGCTTAGCTGTATTATAATAGCCTTTTTATTCTTTTCAATGACTTTTCAAGTCCATGCACAATGGAATGAAGCAGGCATTTTAATTGGCGGAGCTAATTATGTTGGAGATCTAAGTCCAAATGGCATGGCTCCAGAAGAATATAATCTCGCATTCGGCATTTTCGGCCGCTATAATCTCAATAAATATGTGTCCTTTAAAGGACATTTTAATAAGGCAAAAATATCCGGGGACGACGCCAATAATTCATACGTAGATGGATTACGTCAAAGAAATTTGAGTTTTCGTTCTAACATTTTAGAAGTGGGGATCGTCAATGAGTTTAATTTGACCCCTTACGATCCAAGAGATGAAAAGAGTGCAGTCCCATACATTTTTGCGGGAGTTTCATTATTCTATTACAATCCTCAGGCTGAGTTTAAAGGTGGATGGTTCGATCTTAGACCCTTAGGTACGGAAGGTCAAGGAAATTTAATGAACATGGAGCCGTACAGCACTATTGGTTTTTCTGTTCCTTTTGGAATGGGTTTTAAATGGAATTTAAGCCATTTAGTAAACATAGGCGCTGAGTTCGGAATGAGAATGGCTGTCACCGATTACTTGGATGATGTCAGTGGAAGGTATCCAGACGTAGATCAATTAAGCATGCAGGACCCACTTGCTGGGACTTTATCTTTCAGGTCTCCAGAATTTATGGTTGAAGAAATGGAAAACCCTATCGGTACTTTTAGGGGCGATCCAAGTACTAATGATTGGTACTTTATTGGGGGAATTACCATGAGTGTAAACCTTACAGATAAATATGGGATGGAATGGGATCCTCAATTTAAGAGCTTTAGCAAGGATGTACGAGAGCCGTGGATTAAAAAGAAAAGCAAAGAAGAAAAAAATAGGAATAAGCTAAAAAGAAAAGCGAAGAAAATAGAGATTCTCGAACCTATGGATCACTAAAAAGCATTACTTTCATCATAAAAAGCTTGTCTCAAACAGCTAATCTATATGATGTCCTAAAACAATATTGGGGCTTTGAAGCCTTCCGGCCTTTGCAACTAGAGATTATTGAATCTTTATTAAGTGGCAAAGATACATTGGCCTTGCTACCAACAGGAGGAGGGAAGTCATTGTGCTTTCAATTACCTGCCATCGCCAAAGATGGTGTATGTTTAGTCATATCTCCACTAATCGCCCTGATGAAAGATCAGGTCTTCAATTTAAAAAAGAAAGGTGTTAAAGCTAACGCGATCTATTCTGGAATGTCTTACAGAGAGGTAGATAGGATATTGGATAATGCAGTCTATGGAAAGACGAAGTTAATTTACATGTCCCCAGAAAGATTATCCAGTGAATTAAGCATTGAAAGGATTAAGAAAATGAATCTTTCTTTTATAGCAGTCGATGAAGCACATTGTATTTCTCAATGGGGATATGATTTCAGGCCTGCTTATTTAAAAATTAATGAAATCAGGCAGTGGCATCCTGAAGCACCCATAATTGCCTTAACGGCAACTGCGACCATTGAAGTGAGAGATGACATTCAAGATAAATTAAACTTCAAGGAAAAAAACTTGATGAGTAAAAGTTTCGCAAGAAACAATCTTATCTATGCTGTTGTCGAAGAAGAAAATAAGCTAAAAAAACTATTAGAGATTCTTCAAAAGATAAAAGGTACTTCAGTTGTTTATGTTCGTTCTCGTAAAAAGACAAAGGATACTGCTTTGTTTTTGATGAAGCACAATATTGCTGCTGATATTTATCATGCAGGCCTAAGTAGCAAGGAAAGAGAAAAAAAGCAAAAGGCATGGTTGAATGATCAAGTTAGAGTCATCGTAGCGACCAATGCTTTCGGGATGGGGATTGATAAAGCAAACGTGAGGTCGGTAATCCACTTAGAATTACCAGATAGTCTTGAAGCTTATTTTCAAGAAGCTGGTAGGGGAGGTCGCGATGGAAATCGGGCTTATGCCATCTTGCTATTTGAAGAAGCTGATAAATTAAAATTACTCAAGAATAAATCCCTTAGCTTTCCGAAAATAGAACAAATCAGGGCAGTCTATAGAGCATTGGGTTCTTATTTTCAAATTGCTGTGGGAAGCTCTAAAGGAAAAAGTTTTGATTTTGTAATTGAGACTTTTTGTAAAAAATTCAATTTAGATTTACTCCGTACATTTAATATCCTTCGGATTCTAAATCGAGAAGGCTATATAAGCATCAGCGACTCCATCTTTGTTCCTTCAAAATTACATGTACTTTTAGGAAAAGTGGAATTGTATGATTTTTTCATTAGAAATGAAAAGTATAAAAAGGTATTGAATAAGATTCTCCGAGCTTATCAAGGAGCTTTTAAATACCCAATTGCTATAAATGAAACACTACTTTCTAAGGATCTAAAAATGCCTTTAGATTTATTAAATAAACAATTGACCTATCTCCATCAAATAAATGTTATTAATTACATTCCCCAAAAAGATAAACCCCAATTGACTTTTATAACGGAAAAGATGCCGGCAGATGATTTGGTATTTGACATGAAGGCATTTAAACTAAGAGAGCAGAGGTTTACTCACCGCATTAATGAGGTCATCAATTATGTAGAAGAAGAAACTTGTCGCAATGTTTTATTACTCAAATATTTTGGAGAAGATGGGAATAAATGTGGACATTGTGATGTTTGCAAAAAGAGAAATCAAACTGCGCTCAATGAAAAAGAATATAGGACCTTAAAACAAAAGGTTAAATGGTTATTGGAGAAAGAAAAACTTAGTATTCAAAACCTAATTGATTCTTTCAATCCAAAAAAAAGAGCCCAAGTCTTGAGTGTGATAAATCATTTAATTGATGAAGAATTCATCATTAAAGAAAATGAACTGCTGAGTTGGAAAAAAGAGTAAGAATAATTTGCACCGTCACCAAT
Source organism: uncultured Saprospiraceae bacterium (assembly GCA_937941095.1). Lineage (GTDB taxonomy): Bacteria > Bacteroidota > Bacteroidia > Chitinophagales > Saprospiraceae > JALZVN01. The sequence goes on from CALDYJ010000013.1 coordinate 5,883, forward strand.
GATCTCACCTATGATCAGCGTATGAATCGTATTTGTGCAAGTCTTGCAGAAAATGGATATGATGTTTTACTCCTGGGAAGAACAGAAGGACATAGTATTCCAATCATAGAGAAATCCTACCAACAAAAAAGATTAAAAAGTATTTTTCAAAATGGCTTTTTGATGTATGCAGAATACAACATCAGGTTATTCTTTTTTTTGTTGGGCAATAAATTTGATCTAATCAATGCCGTAGATTTAGACTCCATGGTACCCGGATATTTAATTTCCAAATTGAAGGGTAAAAAATGCATCTACGATGCCCATGAGTATTTCACTGAAGTGCCAGAATTGGTTCATAGACCTTTTGTGAAAAAGGTGTGGGAGCTTATCGCCAATGTTTTTATAAAGCGGGTTACTGCTGCTTATACGGTAGGCCCTGGACTTCAGAAAATATTTTCGGATAAATATGGCATTAACTTTTCTTTGGTTCGAAACGTGCCGCACTTCCAAAAAAGTATTTCCTCACAAACACAAGAACAAAACCTAATCCTATATCAGGGAGCATTAAATAAAGGACGTGGTCTCAAGCAAATGATTGCGGCTATGAAATCGCTTCCTAATTATAAGTTGATGATCATTGGTGAGGGAGATCTCTCCTCACAATTGAGGGCTTTAGCAGCTGGGCAAAGCAATGTCAAATTTGTAGGACATGTGATCCCAAGCGAACTTCCTGCATACACTGCTAAGGCTTGGATAGGGATTAATTTATTAGAGAACGCTGGTTTGAGTTATTATTATTCTTTGGCTAATAGGACCTTTGATTTCATACAAGCGGGAATTCCATCTATCCACATGAAATTTCCAGAATATGAAGCTGTGCAAGAACAATATAAGATTGGTATCTTAATTGATGATTTAGAAGAAACAAGCATAATAGATGCGGTGAAAGAATATGAGAACAAAGAATTTTATAATGCAGTGAAAAAGAATAATGAAATAGCTAGAAAAGAATTGACTTGGGAAAATGAAGTCGAGCGATTGCTTTTGATTTATGAAGAACTGTGTTAATTCCTTTAAGCTATTTATTCCGATCCATGCAAGAAGAAATGATTCCTATAAAAATTGATGCTTTAAACCAACTTGCGTTGTGGAAGTACTGCTCCCAAAGCGAAGAAAGGGCTAAACATGTTTTTTTAACGCATGGGACTTTCTCCAATCGAAAAGTATTAAATGGCATCTCAAGTTTTCTTGTGAAGCAGGGATATACCTGCTGGGTTTTGGAATGGAGGAATCACGGATCAAGTAGTGAAACTCAAGAAGATTTTAATTTTGAAACGGTTGGGAAAATTGATGTTCCTTTAGCCCTCAATTATCTTTTTGTTGATAAGAAAATTGAAAGAATAGATTGTGTCACACACAGTGGAGGAGGGATCTGTTTGAGCATAGCAATGATTAACAATCCATCCATTAGGGATAAAATTTCCAGCATTACTTTTTTTGCTTGTCAAGCTTTTGGCGCAGCGCATTCGATTCAAAATCGAATAAAGATTTTAATTGGAAAATTCATTGGAAAAAGTCTAGGCTACATTCCTGGAAAAATTGTAGGTAGTGAAGAAAATGAAAGCTATTATTTAATGAAGCAATGGTTTGATTGGAACTTAAAAGAAGTTTTTACTGGTGAGCATGAGTTTGATTATAGAAAAGAAATGGTAAAAATCAGTACACCGATATTTTCTATTTTTGGATCCGGAGACAAATTTATTGCACCTCCAGAAGGCTGCGTAAAGTTTATGAATGGATTTAAAAATTCATTGAATAAAACTTTATGTTGTTCCAAAGAAAACGGGTATAGTGAAAATTATACCCACAGCAGAATCTTGCATTCAAGGAATGCAAGTGTCGAGATTTATCCAAAAGTATTAGCCTGGTTGATTGAAAATCAACCAGGCTAATACTTTATTGCTGTAGAATTCTGTTAAGAATTAGGCTATGGTTTCATCTTACCTGCAAGGTCTAATAAAAAGGAATACTCCATCGCAGTTTCCTTGTATCGTTCAAAACGACCCGAAGCTCCACCGTGACCGGTATCCATGTTACAGTACATAAGCAATGGGTTTTTATCCGTTTTCATTTCTCTCAACTTTGCAACCCACTTTGCAGGCTCCCAATACTGTACTTGAGAATCATGAAGACCAGTAGTAACCATCATGGCAGGATAGTCTTTTGCTTCCACATTGTCGTAAGGAGAATATGATTTAATGTAATGGTAGTATTCTTCATTTTTAGGATTTCCCCATTCATCAAATTCACCAGTTGTTAAAGGAATGGTTTCATCCAGCATGGTAGTCACTACATCTACAAAGGGCACAGCCGCGATCACTCCTTTCCAAAGGTCAGGTCGCATGTTTACAACAGCTCCCATTAAAAGTCCGCCAGCAGATCCACCCATGCCGTATAGGTTTTCTTTACTGGTGTAATTATTACTAACCAGGTAATCACCACAATCAATAAAGTCATTGAAAGTGTTTTTCTTTTTCAAAAGTTTCCCGTTTTCGTACCAATGCCTGCCCATTTCTTCGCCGCCTCTGATGTGGGCAATCGCAAAAATGAAACCTCTGTCTAAAAGACTTAATCTCGGGCTACTAAAATAGGGATCCATACTTGATCCATAAGAACCATAACCATAAAGTAAACAAGGCGAAGTCCCATCCAGTTTTGTTCCTTTTTTATAGACTAAGGAAACAGGTATTTGGACACCATCTCTGCTTTTGACGTATAATCGTTCAGATTTGTAATTTTTACTATCGAAATCACCAATCACTTCTTGTTGCTTCAATAAGGTCATTTCCTTAGTATTCATGTTGTAATCATAAGTACTGTTAGGAGTTGTCATGGAAGTGTAGCCAATTCTTAAAACGTCCGTATTGAAATCTGGATTTGTTGAAGTATAGCTAAGGTAAGCTTCATCATCAAATTTGATGTAATGCTCTTTACCTTCATTCGGAATGATCCTTAAGTTTGTAATTCCTTTTATTCTTTCAGATAAAACCAAATGATCTTTAAATACGTCTGAGCCTTCTAATAAAACATCGTCTCTGTGAGGAATGAGTTCTTTCCAGTTTTTCAAACCAGTTGCATTTTCTGGCGTTTCCATCATTCTGAAGTTTTTAGCTTCATGATTTGTTCTGATGTAAAACTTATCCCCAAAATGAGAAACAAAATATTCTAATTTGTTTTCATAATCCCTCGGATGGAAAACTTTAAATTCTCCTCCTGGATCATCTGCTTTTAAATACCTAAATTCCGAAGCCAGTGTTTGAAAAGAACCAATCATTAAATATTTTTTTGACCTTGTTTTCCAAACGTAGCAGCTGTAAGTATCATCTTTTTCATGAAAAATTAATTCATCTTTTGAAGGATCAGTTCCCAAGACATGACGATAGATTTTATAAGCTCTAAGTGACTTATCTTTTACCGTATAAAAAATAGTTTTATTGTCATTACCCCAAGTGGCACCGCCAGTAGTATTTGGAATCTTCTCATCAAGTGTTTCACCTGTTTCTAGATTTTTAAATCTGATGGTATAGATTCTTCTACTCAAAGTATCTTCGCCATAGGCAAGCATTTTGTTGTCAGGGCTTACAGATCTTGAATTTACATTATAATAATCAAAGCCTTTTGCGAGTTCATTTACATCCAAGTAAATCTCTTCCTCAGCGCTTAATTCACCTTTTTTTCTAGAAAAAATGGGATACTCTTTTCCTTCTTCAAATTTCGTCATGTAATGGTAACCATTGTCTTTGTATGGCACTGACATGTCTGTTTGTTTGATTCGACCTTTGATCTCTTCAAAAAGATCTTTTTGAAATGTTTTGGTATGCGCCATCATTTCTTCACGATACGAATTTTCAGCATTGAGGTGATCAACTACTTCTTGATCTTCTCTTTGATTCATCCAATAATAATTGTCGATTCTTTTATCGCCGTGGATGCTTAATTCTTTAGGAACTTTTTTTGCTGTCGGGGCAACAACGTCAACTTGTTGAAACATAATTGATTCTTTTTTTGTCGTGTTATTTTTTGTCGTGTTTTCTCCTGTACATGAGAAAACTAGTACGAAACTTAATGTTAATACTAGGAAATTTAAGCTTAGTTTCATTTTTTATTTTTAGAGCTGTTTTGGGAAAGTTTAAATATATGAATTTGTAAATAAAAATTAGTTAATGGCAATTCAATCTGCCAATATCTGTTTTGCTATTAATAAATAATAAATTATTATTTTACACTAGTAAATACACAGGTCTGATGAGAATAATCTTAATATCTTTTCTTTTGAACCTCATTTGGGGTATAGCATTTGGCCAAAATAATCAAACAGGATCTAAATTGATTGACAGCCTAATCTATACTACCTATCGGAGTCAAACTGGGGAAGTGTACGATGTTTTCTATAAAACATTCATTCATCAAAAAAACAAAAAAGAAGTATTGCACAGCTCTAAGTTTTGGCACGAAAGGAGACTAAAAGCCAAAACAATTTACATTTACGATGCACAAGGAAGAATTCTTCAGGAAGAACAAATTAACCTAGAGGAGGATAAACTAGACATAAAAAAACAATCATATGATCCAATATCAGGATTGCTGGCTTCTGAAAGTGAAACTCAAATGCAGAATGAAAAGTTAGTTTATGAATATCAAGCAGCTATGACATATGAAGATAACAGACTGATATCAATAGTTTCTTCTTCTACTCATAATGATGCTAAAGTAGATTTAATAAGAGATGAAGAAGGAAGGTTAATAGAAATTGCGAACACTTTAACAAATAAAGGCAGCATTGAAGAAAAAGTTTACTCAAAGAAATTTGAATATGTGCAAGGTCAAGTGCTTCCTCACTTACTAGTTTCAAAGCATCCAAGCTTCAATGTCAATACTTATTATAAATTTGATTTTAATAAGGAAAGCCAAATAGTTTCTTTTCAGCAATATTCAATTTTACCAAGTTCAGAGGAAAGAAAAATCGCAATGAATTTAACTTATGCATATAATGAAAGTGGTTTGCTTGAACGTATCGAAAACGATCTCGGAGAAGAAACTGTACTTGCGGAATTTCATTTCGCCTCAAATGGCTTGATCGAAATTTATACAAATAAGCAATTTAAAAATGGAGAATTGACAGCTTCGAGAAAATGGGAATATACTTATGATTCAACAAATCAAATGCAAATTGCTGATAATGCCTTTTTGCATCAAACCTTGCCAGTTAAAATATTTCATAAACACCCAAGCATAGAAAGTATCGTAAGTGAAAAATACCTTAATTTCGGAGAAAAAGATCACTTTGTTCTTAATAAAATTCCATCCAAGTGTACTGGATATGAGCAAAATCTTTCAACTTCCGAATGGATGAAAACTTTTGAACTGGAAATTTACTAAATGAAATAAGCTTGATCTTATACTACATCAGACTAGTTTTTCAACACAAGCTTTTATCCTCCTAATCGCCTCTTTCAAATCTTCTTCTGAAGCTGCATAAGAAAGTCTAAAACAACCTGGCGCACCGAAGGCAGAACCTGCGACAACAGCGACGTGGCAATTTTTTAAAAGATACATACAGAAATCACTGTCATTTTCTATCAGCTCGTCTCCATTTTTTTTATTTATGTAGTGGCTAATGTCAGGAAAAACATAAAAAGCTCCATCTGGCTTATTTACTTTAAAACCTGGAATGTCATTTAAGCCATCGATGACCAATGATCTTCTTGCTCTAAATGCTTCTCTCATTTTATAGGTAGGACTCATGTCAGATAATAAGGCATGCGCTGCAGCTTTTTGTCCAAAAGCCGTAGCACCAGAAGTAAACTGGCCTTGCATTTTTGCACAAGCTTTCGCCACCCATTCTGGGGCACCCATGTAACCTAGTCTCCACCCAGTCATGGCAAAACCTTTGGCGAAACCATTGACTGTGATGGTACGATCTCTAACATTTTCAAAGGAACCAATGCTAATGTGATCACCTTTAAAGTTTATGTATTCATAGATTTCATCAGATACAATTAAAAGGTCTTCATGAGCAGCAACCACATCTGCAATAGATTTTAATTCTTCTTTGGAATAAACAGAACCTGTAGGATTACATGGTGATGAAAAAAGTATAAACCTAGTTTTATCTGTTATTGCTTCAGATAATTGAGCTGCGGTTATTTTGTAATCTTGGTCTATGCCTGCAAAAACCGGTACAGGAATTCCGCCTCCAAGTTTTACAATTTCAAAATAAGATACCCAATAAGGAGTTAAGATAATGACCTCATCACCTTTGTTAAGTAAGGATAAGCTGAGGTTAGCGATGGATTGCTTCGCTCCATTAGAAACGACAATTTGATTGATGCCATAATCCAAATCATTGTCGCGCTTAAATTTGGTAGAAATTGCTTCTCTCAATTCTATTAGTCCTGGTACAGGGGTGTATTTGGTGTAACCTGCATCCAAGGCTTCTTTTGCAGCTTGCTTAATGTGTTCTGGGGTGTCAAAATCAGGTTCACCTAAGCTTAGACTAATAACATTATGGCCTTGCCCACGCAAATCTCTCGCCATTTGGGCCATTGCTATGGTTGCTGATTCAGACATCCGCATTAAACGGTCAGAAATGATAGCTTTAGGTGAAGTAACAGACATGATTTTTATTTTCTTGTGTAAACGATAGCAAATACCTTAAGTTTCGGTCAAAAAATACCTTACTTTTAAGGAATTATTTTCAGAGAGTTAATTTACAATTTCTTTTGATTTAAAAGCTAAAGTAAGGAATGAAAGACAAACTTAATACACTTCGTAAAAAGGAAATCAAGGCAAAAGAGGGTGGAGGTATAGAAAGGATTAAAAAACAGCATGCTAAAGGCAAACTTTCTGCTAGAGAGCGGGTCCACTTATTGCTTGATGCCAATTCATTTGAAGAAATAGGAATGTTGGTTACGCATAGAACCAAAGATTTTGGAATGGGGAAGCAAATCTTTTATGGAGATGGTGTGATCACAGGATATGGAACTGTAGCGGGACGTCTTGTGTATGTTTTTGCCCAAGATTTTACGGTTTTTGGAGGTTCTCTTTCGGAAACACATGCTGAAAAGATTTGTAAAATCATGGACTTAGCCTTGCAAAATGGAGCGCCTGTAATAGGCCTTAATGATTCAGGTGGAGCGAGAATACAAGAAGGAGTACGTTCTTTAGGAGGCTATGCAGATATTTTTTATAGAAATGTATTAGCCTCAGGTGTAGTGCCTCAAATTTCTGCGATCATGGGACCTTGTGCAGGTGGAGCGGTTTATTCTCCTGCTATGACAGATTTTACGATAATGGTTGAGAATACTTCTTATATGTTTGTGACTGGGCCTAATGTTGTAAAAACGGTAACTAATGAAGTGGTAACAGCTGAAGAACTTGGGGGCGCTTCCACACATTCTACAAAATCTGGCGTAACTCATTTAAGTACAGCAGACGATGTGGATTGCATCAACCACATTAAATCACTATTGAGTTACATTCCTCAAAATGCAGAAGAAAAAACGCCAAGGATTCCATACGAATTAAGGGACGAAACCAGAGCACAATTAAGCAGCATAGTTCCTGAAAATGTAAACCATCCTTATGATATGAGGGATGTTGTCAAAGGCATCGTAGATCAAGATACTTTTTTCGAAATTCATCCTGCTTACGCAGAAAATATAATTGTAGGTTTTGCCAGAATTGCGGGCAGATCAATTGGGATCATTGGTAATCAGCCGATGGCTTTGGCAGGCTGTTTAGATGTAGACAGTAGTAAAAAAGCGGCAAGATTCGTTAGGTTTTGCGATTGTTTTAATATCCCAATGATGGTATTGGTAGATGTCCCTGGATTTCTTCCAGGAACGAATCAAGAATGGAACGGCATCATTACCAATGGAGCAAAGTTATTGTTTGCTTTTTCTGAAGCAACTGTCCCTAGAGTGACCTTGATTACAAGAAAAGCTTATGGTGGAGCTTACGATGTGATGAACTCTAAACACATTGGTGCAGACATGAATTATGCTTGGCCAAGTGCAGAAATAGCCGTTATGGGAGCTAAAGGGGCCAGTGAAATCATTTTCCGAAAGGAAATAAAAGCAGCTAAAGATCCAGCGAAAAAATTAGCAGAAAAGGAAAAGGATTATGCAAGCAAATTTGCTCATCCTTACCGAGCTGCAGAAAGAGGTTTTATTGACGAGGTAATCAATCCAGATCAGACGAGAATAAAAATGATTAAAGCCTTTAATATGCTTCAAAACAAAGTAGCCAAACTTCCTAAGAAGAAGCATTCGAATATACCTTTGTGATGCATGATTATTTAAAGAAAAAAGATGTACCAACATAGGGTTTTATAATGAGCATAAAGTCATTTTTAAGTTTTATAACAATATCATTACTTTTTAATGTGATGTCAGCGCAATCTCCATTTGAATTGGAATTAGAAAAACTTTTCATTGGACTCAACTTAGATAAAGGGATACATCCAATCTTAGAGGATCAGCGATTTGATTTTGACATTTCTACTACCATTATTCCAGGGCATGCCACAACAAAGTATGTCAACAAGTTAGCTCCAAAGTCTTTCGACCTTATTCCTAACAATGCCAAAGCCTTGAGCCTTAGTCTAAGTGAAGGAATAGATCCATATAAATCCTATGAAATTGAACTTGTCTTAGCCTTTGAAAGTAAGGAAGATATGGATAAAACTTATGATGAAATAAAAGACCATTTACTAAAATTTGGGCAAATTGTAAATTCCCTAAATTCAGATGAAGAAGTTGATTTGAAAGATAACAACACGAATTATGATTGGATAAGTGAAAAACTGATTTCTTTTCCAGTTTTGAACATATACAGCATTAGCAATAAGCGTCTTAAAAAAGATCAACAATATGAGCACAACATGGTTTTAAAGTATCTAAACATGTTAAACTTACCACAGGGATTTCCTTCCAAGCAATAATGTCTTGTGAGATTTAATCTAAGTAATATTGAGCAATACAAACAGCAATCAATAAGAAAACGTTTAAGCAAATAAATATTGCAATCTTCCGTTTTAAATGTAATTTTGCGCAAAATAGTTAGAATGACGAGATTTTTGTATTTACTTGTTTTTATGGGTTTAAGCCTTGCTTTGCAAGCCCAGGATCGTCATTTTTCACAATTTTATTCCGCACCACTAAATCTTAACCCAGCTCTTACAGGAGCATTTGATGCAAAATACCGTATTGGCTTGATTAACAGAGATCAATGGAGATCTGTATTAGAGCATCCTTACAAAACTTTTGCGGCTACTTTAGAGGTTAAATTTGGTTTAAAAGATTTCTTTAAAATATTAAGTAAGGATAAGGTCGCTGTGGGATTAATGTTTTATTCAGATAAGGTTGAAGGCGTAGAATTCAATACCAATCAAATGTCTCTGTCTATAGCTTATCACAAAGTCATGGACAAAGCTGGAAAAAGTTTTTTAACCCTAGGCATCCAAGCTGGTCTTGCACAGCGAAACATCAATTTTCTTGATTTATATTTTGATGATCAATTTAACGAAATCGATGCCTTTAATCTTCCAACTAATGAATTGTTACCTGGAAATAATTTTTCGTTCGGAGATTATGCCATTGGTTTAAATTATACTGCAAAGCTTACAAAAAAATGGAGACTCTTTGCAGGTGGAGCCATGAATCATATTTTTGAACCTAACATTTCTTTTTACGAAAATAACGTTGGTGATCGATTGGATGAATTTTTACAAAGAACCTACACGGCGCATGCAGGATTTAATTTTTTGATGTTTGATGGCCTAACTTTAAGTCCTAGGGTTTTAATGATGCTCCAGGGACCACATTTTGAAATGAATGCGGGAACGAATGTCAGAATATCCTTATCGACTTACGATGGTTCCGCCTTACATGTTGGCGCCTTCGGAAGAGTTGCTAAAGATGATCTAAATGGCTTAGGTTTTGACGCCTTGGTTGCTATGGCTGGAATAGAACTAGGTGGCTTTCTTTTAGGCTTAAGCTATGATGTCAACTTAAACGCGCTCGCTAATTATAACACTGCTCAAGGATCTTTCGAGATTTCCGTGGCCTATTTAGGAGAATACGATAACGAAACCATTCTTTGTCCAAAGTTTTAATTCAATTAGATTATTAGCCAATGTGACTATTAGTTAATGTGGCAATTGCATGAAACTTTGCGCACCATGTGGCTTTGTATATGGTTCGAAAATGCAAAGCTAGTGCTAAACAATCAACATGCAAGTTAGGCCAATAATTCCTTCACCAATTCCGGTAATCCCAGCCCAGCTTTTTTCTTAATTAATTTTAATTGGCTTGCACCTTGCAGCTCATGATTAATCTGAGGATTTGGATCTACGTAATAAATATCCGTATTCGGGAGAGCATAAGCTGTTAAACTTGCCGCCGGGTAAACTTGCATAGAAGTACCAACGATGATGATCAAATCCGCCTCCGAAACTAAAGTGATACCCGTTTCTAACATTGGCACCATTTCTCCAAACCAAACAATGTGAGGCCTTAGTTGGCCACCATCAGGAGCCATATCCCCAACTAAGATGTCTTTTCGACATTCGAAAATGTTGTGATTGTCCTTCAAAGATCTTGATTTTAACAATTCCCCATGTAGGTGAACGACATGCCTAGAACCTGCTCTTTCATGTAAATCGTCTACGTTTTGAGTGACTATGCTTACCTCATATTTTTGTTCAAGTGCAACTAGCGCATAATGTCCTGCATTGGGTTCTACTTCCAATAATTGTCTCCGCCTTTGATTGTAAAAATCTAATACCAAAGTAGGATTAGCTTCAAAACCAGCAAAGCTTGCCACTTCTTGAATGCTATGTCCTTCCCAAAGTCCATCCGCACCTCTAAAAGTATTTATCCCACTCTCTTGGCTAATGCCAGCTCCGCTTAGTACAACTATTTTTTTCATAAAGCTTTCGTTTTTAAAAATGCATTTCCTAAAAATTCAATCACATCACTTGCAATCAAAGCTTCTTCACCTCTTACATGATTCACTGCAAGATCAGCTGCTAAGCCATGCAAATAAACTCCTAATATACAAGCAGATTTAGGATCATATTTTTGTGCTAACAATCCAGTGATTATTCCACTTAATACGTCTCCGCTGCCCGCGGTGGCCAAGCCCGGATTCCCAGTAGAATTAAAATATATTGTTCCATCCGAACAAAAGATCGCAGTATGCGCTCTTTTTAAAACAATGTAAATCTTTTTAAGCTTTGCCAACTTAGATAAAGCTTCTAGTTGATCATAATCATTTTCTGCTTTTCCAAATAAGCGTTCACACTCTCTAGGGTGAGGAGTAATTATTGTATGCGCTGGAATTTTATCCCAAATTTCTTCGTGATTTGCAAGTATGTTTAAGGCATCAGCATCTAATAAAAGTGGAACGTTTTTTTCATGATTATTTAACTTACCGAGCACTTGTTTCAATCCTGCGACACTTAAACTTTCTTGGCCGAGTCCACAACCAATTCCGACAGCAGAATAGTTGTTTAGGTTTGGTGCCGTAGTAAAGTGATATTCGTGCTGATCTACACTTACTATAGCTTCTGGTAAAGCGGTCTGAATGATCTGATAGGCAATTCTGGGTACATGAATACTGACCAAACCAGTTCCAGCTCGAAGGCAAGATCTACCGGCTAGTAAGGCTGCTCCAACCATTCCGTATTTAGACATGATCAATAAAGCATGTCCATAGCTGCCTTTGTGGCTAAACTTTTTTCTTTTTTTTAGTAAACTGGCAGCCAAATTTTGATCAATGTAAAAATGATTGCAATCCATCGATTGAATAGCTTCCTTGTCCAATCCTATCGAACGCATTTCCCAGCCTCCGACAACATCGGCATAGGATGGTAGCAAAAAGGGGAGCTTGGGAAATTCAAAAGATAGTGTTCGATCGGCTCTAACCATAACATCATTCAAATTTGCTTTTTCATATAACCCAGATGGTAAATCTACGGCAATGATTTCAGCCTTACTTTTATTAAGAAACTTTATTAGAGAAGCCCAGTAGCCGGTAATTTCTCGATTGATGCCACTACCAAATAAGGCATCAATTAATAGATCATCTTTTCCAACATTAGGTATTGGATCATTTTCTTCCAAGCTTTGAAACTTATCCGAATCTTTGAATGGCAATGCTTGAAGATTTTCTGCATTATCAATACTGTTTTTACCAATTTCACAATAATAAACTTTGACCGGATAAAAATCGTTGTTGAGCATTCTAGCTATGGCTAAACCATCTCCGCCATTATTGCCTGTGCCACAGAAAACATGTATAATTCTATTTTTATTAGGGTACTTGGATTTAAACCAGTTTACAAAAACGGAAGAAGCATGTTCCATGAGATCTATGGAAGCAGAATAATTTTTATTAATGGTGATTTTATCTAAGGCACGTACTTGAGCTGCAGAAGGTAACTTCATAAGGAACACGTTTTCAATTACACTAAAGGTAAAAAATGTAACTAAGTAGATTGTTCTTTTTAATCTATATTTGCCGATCAGATCAAATTAAAATGAGAAATATTTTATTACTATTTTTTATGATGCTTGCAAAGGCAGTTTTTTCACAAACTCTTGCCTTTTATGTTGCCCCAGTGCTTACAGATGTGAATTATGACATTTTTCAGGATGATCACTTAGTTGTCAGAAATACTGAATTTAACAATGATAAATTATTTTTATTTATAGGAGGAACTGGGACTTCTACACAAAATTATCTTACCATATCAAGTTATGCGGGTTCACTTGGTTTTGATGTTGTTGGTATTTCTTACCCCAATGATGTCCCAGCTGCAAGTTTGTCTAACAGTTTTGATGTTCTCGCTTTTGACAAGTTTCGTGAAGAGTTGTGTTATGGGACAGATGTTAGTCCAGCTGTTGCTATTGATTCACTTAATGCAATTAATAAAAGAACAGCCAATTTGATTTTATACTTGCATGAAACTTATCCCGATCAAAATTGGGATCAATACTTGACTGAAGAAGACGAACTAAATTGGTCTAAGATAATTGTAGGAGGGCATTCTCAAGGGGCAGGACATGCCGCTTATTTTGCAAAATTTGAAGAGGTAGAGCGAACTTTAATGTTTTCGGGTCCAAATGATTATAGCGATCGATACCTTGCTCCAGCAAATTGGTTAAAAGCTCCAGGGCTCACATCTATGAACCGGCATTTTGCTTATTTAAGCTTGTTTGATGAAGTCATTCCTTTTGAAAAGCAACTAAGTAACATGGAAGGATTAGGTTTGTATCCATTGTATGATACTACCCATGTTGATGTTACCAAGGTTCCATTTAGTAGTTCACGTGCTTTGTATACCACGCAAGATCCTGGTTTGCTGCTTAATCACAGTACCACCGTAAAATTTAGCATACTAAACAGATTAGTATGGGAATATATGCTCACTGAAAACATCACTACTTCGCTCAATGAACTAGCAGAACCAAACGAATTAAAGCTCTACCCAAATCCAAGCAGCACAAGCATGACTGTAATGAGCGAAAATGTATTACACAGTAAGCATTACACCATCAAAAATTTAGAAGGACAAACTATTAGACAAGGCAATGTTCAAAATGAAAAGTCTTTTAGCATTGATGTTTCCAACTTACAAAGAGGGATATACTTTTTAAATTTGGATGCTCAAATTTACAAGTTTTTAAAGCTTTGAAGTGGGCTTAACTTTTTAACAAATCCAATACTGACAAATTAAACTTTATTACATTTACTGGACAAAATTCAAAACAATTAAAGAATATTAGTGTTTTGTTAAATTGTCTTTAAGAAAATAAACATTAACCTAAGGTATATAATGTCAGAAAAACATCCGCGGTTGAGACAGCGCATCATTTCATCAATATTGGGAATATTGCTTGTAGCAGGAGGCTTTTATTATTCAGGGGTACTCAAGAACAGTAAGAAACAACCCAAACAGAAATATGAAGAAAAAGTAACGAATGTAATTTATGCACCTGTAGAGCTTAAGAATTCATCTGTAAGCATTCAAACTAATGGAACACTGAGCGCTAAAAATAAGATTGATGTAGTAAGTAGGATTCAAGGTGTTTTTAAAGGTGGTGATAAAGCTTTTCGAGCAGGGGTATATTTTAATGAGGGAGATGTCTTAGTCTCCATTGATAATACTGAATATTTAGCTCAATTAAGAGCCTCACGTGCACAACTCTTGCAGAGCATAACTTCGATTCTAGGAGATTTAAAATTTGATTATGCGGATGCTTTTGACAAATGGAATAATTATGTACAAGCTTTTGATGTGGACCGTCTCTTAAAAGAATTGCCGGCAACAAGTTCTGAAAGAGAAAAGGCATTCATAAACGGTAAAAACATTGTCACTCAATATTACAACATTAAAGCTCAAGAAGTGCAAGCTTCTTATTATCAAATCCGTGCTCCTTATGGTGGAATTTTAAGAGATAACTTAGTTGACAAAGGAGCTATGATTAATGGGGGCCAAAAATTGGGAACTTTTATTGATCCTTCCGTTTATGAACTTGAAGTGAAAATTAATCCTTCAGAACTTAAGTTGATTTCTGTTGGTAAAAAAGTTACGCTTAGCAATGGTGACCAAAGCCAAAAATGGAAAGCAAAAGTAACAAGAATCAATAGGGTGATTGATCCTCAATCACAATCTGCTGTAGCAATTGTTGAAGTCAAAGGGAATGACTTGAGAGAGGGGATGTTTTTACAAGCTGAAATTTCTACAGTGAACTTAAAAGATGTTGCGGAGATTGAAAGAAATCTTTTAATTAATGAAAAATTTGTATACCTCGTAACTGATAGTGTTTTACAAAAGAAAGAAGTAAAGTTGATGCATGTAGCAGATAAAACTGTTTTTGTTTCTGGTATTCCATCAGGAGCTATGCTCGTGCAAAAATCAGTAGCAGGAGCATATGATGGCATGAAGGTCAATCCTATAAATTTAAGCGAATAAATAACATGAAAAAATTTATCGCTTTTTTTATAAAATATCCTGTTGCAACGAATGTCTTGATTCTAGCATTTTTTGTTTTTGGCTACTTAGGACTAGGTAATATGAAGTCCTCTTTTTTTCCATTGGTACCATCTCAAATCATCAACATTCAAATAACTTATTTTGGTGCTGCACCAAATGAGATTGAAGAAGGCGTCGTCTTAAAGATAGAAGACAACCTCAAAGGTTTGGTTGGTATTGATAGAGTTACTTCTGTTTCTTCAGAAAATGCAGCGACCATTTCTGTTGAAATCCTAAAAGGTTTTGACATAGATGTTGTCTTAGCAGATGTAAAAAATGCAGTTGATCGTATTCCAAATTTTCCAAGTGCAATGGAACCGCCGGTTGTTTCAAAAGTTGAAAACATACAGCAGGCCATAAGTTTTACCTTAAGTGGTAAGGACATGGATTTGAAAACATTGAAAAAAATTGCACGTGGCGTTGAAGATGAAATAAGGGGTTTGCCTGGCATCTCTCAAATTGAACTAAGTGGTTTTCCTAATGAAGAAATTGAAATTGCAGTAAAGGATCAGCAGTTAAAAGCATATAACCTCACTTTCAATCAAGTAGCATCGGCTGTCTCACAAACCAACTTACTCTCGACTGGAGGGTCTATAAAAACAGAACAAGAAGAATTCCTAATTCGGGCAAATAATAAATTTTATAATGCAATAAATTTCGAAAACATTGTCTTAAGGGCAGATGAAACTGGGAACATCATTTATTTAAAAGATGTGGCTAGCATTAAGGATAAGTTTGAAGAGAACCCTAATCGACTTTACTTTAATGGGGATCCTGCAATCTCTTTTAATGTATCAGCTACAAACAATGAAGACTTGATTGCTAATGCAGATAGTGCAAGTGAATACATGGAAAAATTTAACGCTACTAGTGCAAATGCTAAATTAAACGTCAGCAGAGATTCTTCCATTACCTTAAAACAAAGAACAGAGCTTTTAAGAGAAAATGGTTTGATTGGAATCATATTAGTACTGTTGCTGCTTTCTATCTTCTTAAAACCGACCTTAGCTTTATGGGTTGCTTTTGGATTGCCAATTTCATTTTTAGGCATGTTTATTTTTGCTCCTTATTTTGGAGTGACCATTAATGTTCTGTCTTTATTCGCTATGATCATTGTCATAGGTATACTCGTAGATGATGGAATTGTAATAGCAGAAAACATTTACAATGAATATGAAAAAGGAAAATCTCCCATTCGAGCAGCCATCGATGGCACCATGGATGTTTTGCCTGCGATTATATCTGCTATTTTAACTACAGTCATCGCTTTTTCAACTTTCTTTTTTCTCGATAGTAGAGTAGGAGACTTTTTTAGTGAGGTTGCTTCTGTTGTTGTATTAACGCTTAGTATTTCATTGGTGGAGGCATTACTGATTTTACCAGCTCACTTAGCCCATTCTAATGCTTTGAAAAAAGGAGGTAGTAGTTTCGCCATAAATAGATATGGTGATCGCTTTCTAAAATGGATACGTGATAAATTGTATGCACCCTCATTTAGATTTATCATAAACAATAGAATTTTTGGTTTTGCCATACCTATTGCACTTTTTATGATAACCATTGGTGCTATGCAAGGAGGAGTGATTAGGTTTACATTTTTTCCATCAATAGCAAGTGATGTCATACAGGTTAATTTGAAAATGCCTCAAGGAACCAACGAGCAGATAACCAATGACATCATTAAATCCATAGAGGATGATGTTTGGAAATCAAGCGAAGCTTTGAAAGAAAAACAAAGGGGTAATTTAGAAGTCGTAAAAAATACCTTACGTAGAATAGGGCCAGGTTCTAGCAATGCTAGCATCATTATAAATTTGCTTCCTGGAGAACAAAGAGATTTATCTGCCAATGAAGTCTCTAACAATATTAGAGAACGCGTAGGATTTGTAGCGGGGGTTGAGCAATTAACTTTTGGAGCAAATACTAACTTTGGTGGAAGACCAATTGCTATCTCACTTACAGGTAGTAACATTGCTGAATTGAAGGCAGCAAAAAAAGAACTGAAAGATAAACTCTCTACTCTGACCCAGTTGAAAGACATTAGTGACAATGATCCCTTAGGAATCAAAGAAGTGAAACTCAAATTAAAGCCTAATGCTTATATGTTGGGTTTTACC
The DNA here is from genome assembly GCA_937941095.1 of uncultured Saprospiraceae bacterium. GTDB lineage: Bacteria > Bacteroidota > Bacteroidia > Chitinophagales > Saprospiraceae > JALZVN01. The sequence continues at coordinate 23,085 of CALDYJ010000013.1, forward strand.
TTGGAAGGCTTAATCTCTCAAGTTCGTTCAGGTTTTTTTGGAAGACAAGCTCAGAGGTTTCAAAGAGGTAGAGATGAAATAAGAGTTTACGTTCGCTATGAAAGTGAAGGTAGAAACAGTATAAATGATCTGAATGACATGGAGGTCTTAGCACCAAATGGTGCTAGAGTTCCCATCAGCGAAATTGTAGATTTTGAAATTGAAAGAGGAGAAGTAGCTATTAATCATCTCGATGGAAGACGTGAAATAGAAGTATCTGCAGACTTAGTAAATAATAAAGATAGTGCACCTGCGATTTTGGATAATTTGAAAGCAGAGTTTATGCCTACACTCTTGACAAAGTACCCGAGTGTTTCACCTATGTATGAAGGCCAAAATAGAGAAGCGACAAAGTTTCAGTTGTCTGCTAAAAGAGTAGCACCTATAATATTAATGCTGATCTATGGAGTAATTGCTTTTACTTTTAGATCTTACGTCCAACCCTTATTAATTTTATTGATGGTGCCTTTTAGTTTGATTGGGGTCGCATGGGGCCATGAGATACATAATTTTCCAATTAATATCTTATCGTTTTTAGGGATAATAGCATTGATTGGTATAATGGTCAACGATGGTTTGGTGTTGATTGTGAAATACAATTCATTCATCAAAGATGGATACTCTTTTCAAAAAGCTATTTATACAGCAGGACTGTCTAGGTTTAGAGCTATTTTTCTAACTTCCTTAACCACAATAGCTGGACTCGCACCTTTAATTTTTGAAACTAGTTTTCAAGCTCAATTTTTAATTCCTATGGCTATCTCAATTGCCTATGGAATTGGTATCGCCACCTTCTTAACTTTGTATGTCTTGCCTTTAATGCTTTATTTAAGCAATGACATCAAATACTTATGGTCTTGGTTTTATAATGGAAAACGACCACAGCGTCATGAATTAGAAGGAGCCTATCAAGAGAAAGAAAATTTAAAAGATTTTGATTATGAATAGGGTATACGCCGTTCTTCTTTGTCTTTTTTTCAGCCAGCTCACTTTAAGCAGTTATGCTCAAACAATCCTTGGTATTGAAGAAGTGCTTGCTGAAGTAAAAGAAAATAATTATGACTTAAAAGCAGCTAGTCAAAATGTAGCATCAGCAAAAGCTATGACATCAAAGTACAACAGAGGTTATATGCCTACTTTGGGGCTTAATGCTGGCATAGCTTATAATTTGAATGGAATAAAATCTGTCTTTAATTTTAATTTTCCAGACTTAGACATTCAAAACATTCAAGCATACAATGGTAACATTGGCATTGCTTCTACTTATCTTTTATACGATGGTGGGCAACGTAAACTTAGAAACGAAAAGAATCTAACAAACCTTGATTATACTCAACTGCAATTAGAAAACATCAATCAGTTGTTAGGTTTTAATGCTTCTCAGATTTATTATAGCATTGCTCAAACAATGTTGAATGTGGATTTGCTAAAAGAAGCATTATCTATTTCTAAAGAAAGGAGTAACAGAGCAAAAACATTCTATCAATACGGTAAAGTAAATAGAGTGGATGTAAGTAACGCGAAGGTGGACGTAGTCAGGGATAGTTTGAATCTCATCACGCTAGACAATGATATTGAAAATTTAAAATGGCAGCTCAATCAATTAACACTCCGTAAGGATCTTGATTATACAGTAGATACCACATTCGCTCTAGCTTATCAAAATGCTGATCTCACAGATTTGGAGTCAAAAATGTTGGAGGCTAATAAAGAATTAATTGTTCTTAGGAAAGATATGGAACTCTTAGATTTTGATCTAGCCTTAACTAATAAGCTTAACTCACCACAGCTTACTGCAAATGGAGCTTACAATTTAAATTATCAAAAAAACTCCTCTAAATCACAAATTGATCTAAATAGAACCAACGGTTTAAACCTTGGACTAAGTGCTAATTGGAATTTATTAGATGGGGGCCAACGTAAGTTGCAAGAACAATTAGTCAACATTAATCAACATACTGCATTGATTGCTTTACGCAATAAAGAAAATGAATTGCTCATGCAGATGAAGAGATTATGGAACTCCTATCAGAATAATTTATTAACCATGCGCATTGAAGAGCAAAACATTCAAACCAATAAAGAAAACTTTGAATTAGTAAAGGCGCTGTATGAAAACGGTCAACAAACTTCTATAGAATTTAGACAAGCCCAACTCAACCTGTTGAATGCACAATCACAATACTATAATGTGAGAACTTCTGCGAAACTTCAAGAAATTGAATTTGATTATTTAATTGGAAAGTAAATTGAGGCAAGGGGAAGCTCCATCAATCAGTATTTATATTATGGGGAATAAAATTTGCCCTATTTAATTGCTTATCTGTTTATTCAGTCATAAAAAAAATTGATACCTTCTAAATACATAAACGAATAAACAAATTTGAGACATAAATTTTAGCAATATTTTTTTAATTTAATCATAGTCGCTTTAAATAGATAAATACCTAGAATTATTCTGAATCTTGTCTTTTTACAAATCATAAAAAGCCTTACCTTGTCAATATGAATATTGAATTTTTTCGAGATTATTGTATTTCAAAAAAAGGAGTAACAGAAGAATTTCCTTTTGGAGAAGATACTTTGGTTTTTAAAGTAATGGGAAAAATGTTTGCTGCCACCAACATTACAAAAGAGGTTTTTAGGGTAAATTTGAAATGTGACCCAGAAAGATCCATTCAATTACGTGAAGAATACGAAGACATTATTCCAGGCTTTCACATGAATAAAAAGCATTGGAATACTATCTACCTTGAAAGAGACCTGCCAAGTAAATTAAAAACTGAATTAATTGATCACTCTTACGATTTAGTCGTAGCTAGTTTGCGTAAAGCAGATAAAGAAAGCCTAAAGAATCTGTAATGGTCGATTTTCTAATCATTGGCCAAGGTTTAGCTGGAACGAGTTTGTCTTTGCAATTGATCGCAAAAAATAAAAGTGTTTTGGTGCTAGATGAAGAAAAACCATCTACTTCATCAATGATAGCAGCTGGAATTATGAATCCAGTAACAGGCAGGAGGTTTGTAAAATCTTGGCGATACAATGAAGTATTTGACTTCGCTGAAAAGTATTACCAGCAATGGGAAAAGGATTTTGGAAAAAAGATATTTAAACCAAGTAAAATTTCAAGAGCACTTTTTAGTCATGAAGAGCATCATGACTTTTTAGCTAAAACAAATCAGAAAGAATACGCTCCATTTTTAAGTGAGCTTCAATCAATTGATTTTGAACAGCATTTTAAGCCTGCTACTGCTTGGATTCAAGTAAAAGGAGCTAGGCTAAAAATAAAAGCTTACCTAGATCATTCGAGAAAGTTCCTTAAGCGAAAAAATGCCTATCAAAGAGACAGTTTCGACCATAACTTAATTAAACGGACTGATGATTTTTGGGAGTATAAAACCATTAAAGCAAAAAAGATTATTTTTTGTGAGGGGGCTAAAATTGTTAAAAACCCATTTTTTAAAATGCTTCCTTTTGTACCGGCAAAAGGAGAAGTTTTAATCATAAAGGTACCTGGTTTAACATCTAATCAAATCTACAAGCATAAATGTTTTTTAGTACCATTTGGACATGACCATACCTTTTGGGTTGGTTCCACTTATGAATGGGATTTTAAAGATGCTGAACCAAGTGAAAAAAAGAAAGAAGAGCTTTTAAAAAAATTAAAACAAAGTTTAAAAATTGATTTTGAAGTTTTAGATCATTATGCTGCAATACGACCGGCTGGGAAAGACAGAAGACCATATATTGGTGAACATTTCGAACATGAAGGTCTATACCTTTTTAATGCACTTGGAACAAAAGGAGCTTCTTTGTCACCATATTGGGCAGATCATTTGGTAAGCCACTTGATAAGTAAGACTGACTTAGATGAAGAAGTAGATATTAATAGATTGCTAAGCTAATTTTAAAGCCATAATGGGCATAAATCGATCTGGAATAGAAGTTTCTTTTCGACCGATTACTTGAAAACCGTGATGTACATAAAAACCTTCAGCATTAGGATCAGAATCTAAATACATCACGTCAAATTTCATGTTTTGAGCAAAGATAATTGCTTCCCCAAGCAATAAGGATCCTATTCCTTGCTTTATAAAATCCGGATGAATGAAAAGGTTGTCTAGCTTAATCTTGTTCTCTCCAGCATCTACAAGTGCATAATAAGCAGCAATCTCTTCATCAATAATGCATTTGAAAACATAATGATCTATAATGTAATCTTCTGAAATGTTTAGCTCATCATCCCATTCTTCCATTTGTTCTTTTGAATAGCCCCAAAACGCTTTTGATCGTTTAGTAATCTGAGACAAGATTTGTGCGTCTTTAGGAGTAGCAGGAAGGATGGTCCAATTCATATTAATGTTTACTTCCAGTTGTTGAAAGCACTGGATTCGAAAAGTTCAGGATATTGCTCTTTTACAAATTTAGTGATTTCTTTTTTCTTGAATTGAAATTTACTTCTCAATTCTTCCAGAACTTCTACAGCTAATGGGTATTTTTTTTGACTTTCATATACTACAAATAAACTGTCGTAAGCATCTAAAAAGGTTGGATAATTTTTGGTTACTGATTTATAGTGTTTGGCTGCATTTTCAAGATCTCCTTTGATGTAGTGTACATTACCCCGCATATAATCAATAAAATCATCGTCCGTATAAGAAGACAAACTATCCAAGGCAGTTAAGCTTCCATCATAATCTTCTTTGTTCATTAAATAATCTATGCTCAAAAGAAAAAGGCTAATGTCTTTAGGGTATTTTTTTACATAAGTTTCATAATATTTATCGTATTGATCTTCCTGCCCTTCGCCACAGAGCAACATGCCATTTAAGAGGACAGCTTTTTCATTGATCATGCTGCTGTCAATTTCATTAAATTTTTGAACAGCTTTTTCGTATTTTTTATCTTCATAAAATTCTTGAGCTTCTTGGATTTTTTGAAATGCCTTAATTGTTTTCGTATCATCAAAAGTCCATTCATTGCCTTTTACCATATCTTTTATGGCCATCAAGTAAAGGCGTTTCATTGTCTGACTGAAGAATTCTCCTGATATAAAGATGTAGACGTCATTAATGATGTATGACCCAGCTTCTTCTACTACTAAATATTCGTGATAACTGAGGCCTGATTCTCCAAAAAATCTGAAGACTAAGTAGAAGCTACCATCTGAGTTTTCATAAAAGTTGAAAAAATCATAGTAAGTGCCATTTTGTATCTCAGATGCGATTTTGTTAAAGAATGATGAAAAAATACCTGACTTGAAGGAATCATTAAAAGCTTTCATTTTTGGATCACCTAAGTCATGGATAAGTACATGCTCAAAAACTAATTCTTGATCAAATAGCTTGCACACTTCGTCTCCTTTATTTTCATATAGAAGGCTTTCTATTTTTGATCCAAAAGCAAGGACCAAACTGTCTTTGGATTGAGCACAACAATCCGAAAAAGCGAAAACAATTAAAACAACCAATATTCTCATAAATTAATTTTTATGGATTCTTGCTGATCAAAGCCATGTAGAATCCATCAGTTCCATTTTTATAAGGACTGAGTAATTGTTCTTTTTCTAATTGGTAATTTTCATTTTCTTTTAAAAACCGGATAACTTGGTTTTGATTTTCTTGTTTTAGGATGCTACAAGTAGCATAGACCATTTTACCTCCAGGTTTCAACATTTGTGAATAGCGCTTCAAAATATCATATTGTACAGCGACTACTTCTTCTAAGTATGTTGGTTTGATTTTCCATTTTGCATCAGGATTTCTTCTGAGGACACCCAAACCTGTGCACGGGACATCCAATAGAAGTCGATCTGCTGATTCTTTTAGTCGTTTGATGACTTTAGAACTGGCGATGTGTCTGGTTTCGATGTTGTGTAATCCTTGTCTCTTTGCTCTTCGTTTAAGTTCTTTCAACTTCCATTCCTCTGTATCCATAGCAATAATAATTCCTTTATTGGAAGTTAAAGTGCCTAAGTGTAAGGTTTTTCCACCAGCTCCTGCACAAGCATCGATAATTCGCATGCCTGCTTCTACTTCAAGGAAAGGAGCAATCATTTGACTGCCCAAATCTTGAACTTCAAAAAGCCCTTTTTTGAAGGCTTGACTAGCAAATAGGTTTCTTCTTTTGACGATTTTTAAGGCACTTTTAGTTTTGCTCGAAGGCTCTGTATTTATCCCTTCATTGGCCAAACTTGCCATTAAGTCTTTTGCTGATGTTTTAGATTCATTCACTCTAATGTAAACGGAGGCTTGCTCATTTAAAGCGCTGAGTTGATTTTCCCATTCATTACCAAATTCTTCTTCTCCTAATTGGTCTATCCAATCAGGGATGGAATGCTTTATGGCTCTTGCTGCATTTGCCAAATTAATTTTTGCAGCAACATCCAGGGAATTGGAAAATTTGAATTCTTTCCAATCTGGAACTGTATAGCCACTTTTAGCCAAATGAATGCCTAAGATCGACCACAGCGTTCCTTCTTTAGTATTACTTGTTTTAGTGCCATTGATGTAATGAAGCAAGCGCCACCACCTAACAATCTCGTAGGTGTTTTCTGCAATAAAGCTGCGATCTCTTGAGCCCCATTTTTTATTGGACTTTAGAATGTATTCAATGGCCTTAGAAGCTTTTCTGCCTTCAAAAAAGATTAAATCTAACGATTGGATGACAGCCTTAGCCAGCGGTGGATGAATTTTGGAAAGTTTATTTTCTGGCATATTGGTGTATAAAAGTAAGGATACTAAAGTTTTAATTTAGTATCCTTAAAATAGTTTTAAAAACTATGTTTCTATTTTATTTTTAGTTTAAATACTTGCAGTCAAATTATTCCAAAGGTTGTTTGGGTATACATTTTTGTTAACCAAGTTATTTATACTTTCTACCGTTGATTCTTTATCGTTTGCATAAGTAACCCCAAACCACTTTGAATCGGTTGGTAATACAGCTATGTTTTTCTTTAGTTCATTAATTTGAGAATCCAAGACTAAAGGTAAAAAGAATTCACTTTTAGGCTCATCTTTTCTTGCCTTTAAAAATTCAACAAACTTTGTTTCCATGTAATCAAAGATGGCTGGACTAAAACCCATTAAGTTCATGGATACAATAGTTTCTTCACCTAAGCTGTACAATTTATCATCCTCAGTATATACAATTTGCTTTGAAGCAAATTTTCTTTCAATACCTGTACGCTCATTGATTCTAACTAAGTTTGAATTTTCATCCGTTACACAAACACCTCTGTTGACATCTCCATTATCAGACAAAGTGTTTTTAAGTTTGTAACCTACGATTACAGCATCTAAAGATTTTTGATCCATTTTACTTAGGTAGCCGTGGATTAAACTAAAAGCTTCTCTTCCATAAAAGTCGTCGCCATTGATGACAGCAAATGGTGCATTGATCTTATCTTTCGCTACCAAAACAGCATGTGCTGTACCCCATGGTTTTTTACGAGCTGGTGGAAGACTGATGCCATTTGGAAGCATGTCTAATGCTTGGATACAATAGTCAACTTCAATTTTATCTTTATACTTATCAAGAAACACTTGCTTGAAATCTTCTTCGATGTCTTTTCTAATAACAAATACAACTTTGCCAAAACCGGCACGAATTGCATCAAAAATGGAATAATCGATAATTGTTTCTCCAGATGGACCAAAAGAATCCATTTGTTTTAAACCACCGTATCTACTGCCCATTCCTGCGGCTAAAATCAATAAACTTGGTTTCATATATTAAATTTTTACTAATGTAGTGATATTCAAAGAAATTGCAATGAAATTATAAACTTTGCTCTAAAATTTGTTGAAGAAATAACCTTAATAAGACCTAAAATTCTAAACTAGGTCACTATATAATAGCCTATCTTTGCCACATAATTTATTCAATGATATTACTGGGAAGAATACAAGAATTACAAATTGATCGGAAGACGAGTGTTGGGTTTTATTTGGTAGATGCTCAAAATACAGAAGACGTACTTTTTCCTAATCAATACATTAGCCCGAGGATGGAAGAAGGGGATGTTTTAGAAGTCTTTGTTTATAAAGACAATGAAAATAGGATGGTTGCTACTACAGAATTTCCCTACATCACGGTCGGAAAATTTGCTTACTTAAAGGTTAATCAAGTCAACAAGTTTGGAGCATTTTTAGATTGGGGAATGAAATACAAAGAACTTTTGGTGCCCTTTAAAAACCAAGCGAATCGTATGGAAGAAGGGAAGGCTTATATCGTCTATTTGTACGAAGATGAAGATACACGAAGATTAGTAGCCACCAGCAAAATCAATAATTTTTTGGAAACCATCGTAAAAGATGAATTAAAAGTTGGTCAAGAAGTGGAACTACTTGCAAGAGGCTATACCGAGATAGGGCTAAATGTAATCATCAACCATGATTTTCAAGGAATCATTTATAAAGATGAGATCTTCGAACGCATTGATACTGGCGATCAAATAAAAGGTTATGTAAAAAGAATTCGAGAAGACGGTAAAGTGGATATTAGCCTCCAGGCAATAGGTTATAATAATGTTCCGCCTAATGCAGCTCTTATTCTTGAAGAACTAAAAAAGAATAAAGGTTTTCTCCCTTTTAATGATAAGTCTGATCCTGACGATATCCGTGATATGTTTGGCATTAGCAAAAAGATCTTTAAAAAGTCAATTGGAGCACTTTATAAACAAAAAATTATTGAGATAAAAAAAGAAGGTATCCATCTCTTGTAATTTACATTGAAGCTCATAGTAATTATAAAGCCAAGTTTAACTTTTCAGCAAACCGTTCCAATGAGTGCTCATTTTTGAGTTTACACAAGATTTATCAGTCTTAAGCGTACCATCGTTCAAAAGACTAAATAATTCATGCTGTCTTGGTGATAGGAATTGATCAACATTTTTATGGTCTCCAATAGCAGCATTTACCTTAGCTTGCTGCAAAGGTGTCATAGGTATAAATCTATATTTTGATTTGCTTAAATAATATTTGACTTCTTTATCGCTTTGGAACTTACCACTTTGTTTTACCTTAGGTCCATCTGTTTTCCTTCTCAATTCGGCAATATCGTAATCTTCATCTAAGTATACTTCGTTTGCACATTTTGATTTTCCAGCTTTTTCAACTAAGTCAGCGAGGCTCAATTTGTCTTCATTGTAATTTACCTTAACCACTTCTTTTCCATGCATAAAACCAGCTTCAGTTGAGACGACGCCGTCAATTTTTGAAATTTCTTTTTCTCCAGTCCAAAAACAATACATGGATAAATTTGCTGTTTTTAAATGGTCACGTGCATTTAACTCGGATTGATAAAGACTTAAATAAGCAGGAACCTCTTTCTTGTCTTTTTGGATGGAATTAATTATATGATTTAAAAGTGCCCGATTCGAAAGATCGTTTGCTAATCTATCACTTTTATTTTTGCCTTCTTGATTTACAATTCGGACAACTGGATTATTCCATGAAGGTTCTCCATACTGTGCTAAGATTCTTTCGTCTTCTCCTTCTTTATTATTATAGATGCATAGTGGAACAAAGTAAGTTTCAATGGCTTCAACAATCAATGGATCTGAAAGTGCACCATTACCATACCTTGTACAATTTGAACAACCAGGGACTTCTTGAAATAAAATTAGGATAGGCAAGTCATTGTCTTTCGCGGTTGCCAAAGCGTCATCATAATTTCTTAACCAGTTTACTTTACCAAGCTCTGTTGGGTTATCTTGAGGTAAGGTAAAACTTAATTGAGCAAGGCAAAGCGATTGCATGCATATACTAAATGTAAAAGCGAGTAGGTATTTCATGTTAAAATTATTTTTTTTTACCAAACAATTTATTCATTAAAGCAATGTTACGAGTTGGAATAGATTCTGTTTCTCCAACATATAAATCTATGGCTTTAGTTACCTCGTCTATTTTTAATAGATGTATTAAAGCATGAGGTGATCTATTTGTTTTATTGCTGGGTTCGTCAGCTTGAGTTCCTGCAAATTGATAATTTGGATGAAAACTAGCTAGCTGAAATTTTTCATCCCATTGATTTTCTTCCATTAAAAACTGGGAAAGATCTAAAACGTCCAAATAGCTTTCAAAATCTTCGTCCAACCATGGGAGAATTAAAAAGGAAGTACTGAATTTGGGATGATCGCTTAGCTCTTCCAATTCTTTGGTAAATAATTTGGGCCAATCAATAAAACTTTTTTTATTGAAAACCACAAAATTAACTTCCTCATTTTCCATGGGCTTTGAAGCAAATGGACACAAGCTGTGTTTAATGACGAATCCATTGATCCATTCTTTCGTATCCTTTATAAAACGCTGTTCTTCCAAAATTGAGTATAATTGTAAGATTATTGATTGTCTAATATAAGACAGCGGGTATTCAAAGTAGTCATAATGAGAAAGTTTTTTGCCTGGGCTGTTCACATTTTTACAGCGTCAGGATTGATTGCTGGTTTTTGTTCTATTTTAGCCATTAATGAAGGAGATTGGCGCATGGCCATGTTTTTTCTGGTCATTGCTTTAGTCATTGACGGCATTGATGGAACTTTTGCGAGAATAGTAAAAGTAAAAGAAGTCTTACCCAAGGTTGATGGCAAAATGATAGACTATGTGGTAGACTTTGTAAATTATGCGTTCATTCCAGCCTATTTTTTCCATGCAGCTGGTCTGGTAAGCGATTCATTTGCCCTTCCTTTGAGTTTTTTGATTCTTTTAGTTTCGGCCATTTATTATGGTCGAGAGGGGATGGTTTCAAATGATAACTACTTCATCGGTTTTCCCGTTTTGTGGAACATTGCAATATTTTACCTGGTTTTTATCTTTCAAACAACAGCATTAGTAAATGCAATGATTGTGATAATTTTAGCAATCCTTCATTTTGTCCCTATTAAATGTGCTTACCCATCTCAAGCTTCTCGTCTAAAATGGCCATCCATTATTGTTAGCATTTGGTTTGCTGGAATTATCACCTATGCTACCTATGTCTATCCAGAAGTTTCTATTCTTGTGCGAATTCAAGCAATGTTAATATTACTTTATTTTGGAATCCTATGTATTTTCGATACTTTTGAAATAGGCAAATCGTCATAAGGTATAATGAGTGAGGAAAAAGTAGATTCACAAGAAGAAGGGGCAGCAAAGCCTTTCTTGAATTTGGATAAGAAATTCATGTTTCTGATTGTCTTGATCATTTTATATGCAGTGTCTAAAAGTTGCAATGATACTAACAGCATAGCTTCTTGCCAAACAGAACTGCTAAACTTATATGATGGAGACGATTGGCGTCTAGATAGTTTTTGTGTTTGCCAGAATGATCTTTTGAATGAAAAAAACAATTGGTTTGTAAAAGAACAAATTCGGAATCACGGATTAATTGATTTCTTTATGAAAGCTGACACTACAGGCATTAAAGTTCCCATTTTAAAATGCCTAAAATCAAATGTCTCTGATCCAAAAAACAAAGCTTTTGCCTTAAAGGGTGGATTCAAAGAGCTTATGGTTAGCAAGTGTATGGACTTAGTCAAAGACCCTGATTTTAACAAAAAGCATGATGTTGAGCTGTATTGCAGCTGCTTTATGAATAAGAACAGAGGTAAATTAAAGATTAATACAGTTTTTGAAAATGATTTCTTCTTTATAGAAAACTTTATGCCACTCGATTCTCTCTGTTTAGAAACAAGTTATCGTTAATTCTTTTCCTAAATCCTACATCGAGTTTCCATCCATATTCGTCGTGAATTTTTGCAAATAAGCCATTTCTCCTGCAATTTAGTTTTAATCAAAATTTATTATTATGGCTTATGCAACCGTCTTAGATGCGATCAACAGAAACAAATATTGTTTAGGGATGCGCAGAGGGAGTAATTTCTTTAGTAAGAAATTCGATACTCCAAATCAATTAGAAATAGTTCATAACTTTAGAAAACTTAGCGACACAGAAATCGAACTGAGAGATCAGAGAATCAGCGCTCAGTTTAAAAGCGACAAGCAGAAAATGCTTTATGCTGCTATAGCTGGAAGCTTCATGTTTCTAAGTTTAGGAATAATAACTTATAGTTTTTTATTCTAGATAATTTCTAATTAATACCTTGAAACCAAATTCCCATTTATATGGGGGAAAAAGCTATTAGCCTTCTAATAGCTTTTTTCTTTTTACTTCTATCTCTGCAATTGTTTTATTAGCTAAAGTTTGCGATGCTTCCAAAGCATCCATGTTGTCTAAAATCTTAGTTTCAAGTTCTCGCATCAGTTTCAAAGTATGATTTATTTTTTCAAAGATCACCCAATCATGAACGAGGTTATGGTAATATGTTTTTGAAAAGTTTTTAAAAAGGTTAAGTTTTAATTCTGCTTTTAGATCACTATCTTCATAAACATCTTTTAGTTCAAGCTCAAATTTTAAAACGGAAGGTTTGAGTTTGTAAAATTCTTGCATAGCCAGATCTATGTAACTCTTTTCTTCTTCAATTTGCTTAGATGTACTTAGTTCAAAAGTAAATTTTCTTAGATTGGCAGATTTCTGGAGATAGTTATTGACAATGATGATGTATTTTTTAGCACTAGCGCCAGCTATTAATGCTTCATAGATTTCGCGTTTTAGTTTTATAAGTCTGTCTTGCTCTAATTGATATTTTCTTAAGATTGCTCTTTTTTCATTTGGAGATTTTAATAGTTCTTGTTCTCTTTGGCCTAATAAGATCTCAAGTTCAAATTTTAAGTTGCTTTCGTTGTTAATTTTTTCTTGTATGATCACTTTTTCGAAGCTCAACAATTCGATCTGTTTTTTTGCTTCTTTAAAAGCTAAAAATAATTCTAGGTATTCTTGTCTACTTTTTTCTAATTCCAATTCTTTATTGATTAAAACCCTGGAAAAGATTTGTTTGACGTTAAGCTGTTCTAATTGATGGAGGTTATAAATTTTTTGATCTAGTAATGCATTAATCTGTTCCAAAGTAATTTCTTCTTCTTCAATTCTTTTAAGGAGGTTCTTTAAATGTTTTTTAGCTAATTCAATGGATTTTATTTCACCCATTTTCTTTTCTATTATTTCTTTTAGACTCATAGCTCTGTTTTAATTTTCAATTTGTATTTTGCTGTAACCTTGTGCGTTTTTCACTAATTTTATTTGCACATTTATTCGTTCCTTTAAGCTGTCTACGTGAGAAATTACCCCTACCATTTTTTGGCTTTCAGATTGTAAACGCTCTAAAGTATTTAAGGCAATGTCTAATGATTCCTGATCTAGTGTGCCGAATCCTTCATCTATAAACAAACTATCTAAAGGTACATTCTTCGAAGCCATGTCTGATAAACTCAAAGCAAGTGCTAAGGAAATTAAAAAAGTTTCCCCGCCTGACAAAGTTGTAACAGCCCTTTCAATATTACCTTGGTATTGGTCTACTACTACAAGTTCCTCACCATCTTTTGGTTTGTCCAATAAGTATCTGTCTGTCAAATGTACTAATCGTTTATTCGTAAAGTACATTAAGTTTTTCAAGGTGATGCCTTGTGCGAAGGTTGCAAATTTATTTCCATATTTGTCACCGATGATTTTATTAAGCACACTCCATTTTTCTAATTCCTTTTTTAAAATATTCAAGGTTTTTTCTTTTCCCGCTCTTCTTTTTCGGAGGCTCAAGTCTTGATCCAATTTTGATTTGTATTCTCCTATTCTTCTATTGATAGCATCTCTCTCTTTTTCTATTTTTTCTAAGCCAATACTTACAAATTCAAGTTTTTGATCTGGCATAATATCCAATAAGCTCTGTTTTTCTTTTTGGTTTATGAGGGTTTTAATTTCTGTTTCTAAAGCTGTCTCTTGTTTGCTCAGAGCTTCTTTGTTGTTTTTAATTTCTTGGTATTCTTCTTCGTTAAGATAGTTTTTATCTAATTCATCTATGCTTTTAAAACCAAAATGTGGAAGTTTTGGATTTAGCTTTTTTTCTGTCTTTTCTAGAATTGACTTTGCATTAACAAGATCCTTGCTTTCAATTTCGATAGCCTTAGCATTCTCAGATTTACTTGTAGTATGGTTATTAAATTCGTCTTGAATCTTGTTGCAAATTTCTGATGGATCTTCTCCTTCAAATTTTTCCTTTCGTTTTTTATTTAAGTCGATAAACTCATTGGTAACTTTAATCAATTGTTGATATCCTTTGATTAATTCTTTATGAGTATTTGCAATGCTAATTGCTTCTAAGGCTTCTTGTTTTAATTCAACTTCTGATTTCAGGGCCAATAGTTGTTCTTTAAAGTCAGTGTTGTTTAAGCTTGATTTTTTGTTAATCAATGCTTTTTGTTTGTCGACTTCTGCTTGAGTACTCGACTTACTAGTCTCTATTTGTAAAAGATCTTTTTTTAAATGTTCAATGCTTGTTTGGAGTGAACTAAGTTGGATTTCAAGTTTCTTTAATTCTTCTTGTTCCTTTTTCTTTTTAGAATGATTTTGTTTGATTTCTTTTTCAATAGAAGAAGCTTTTTGTTCGGGGAGGTGTTCAGCATATGGATGATTTTCTGATCCACATAAAGGACAAGCTTCACCTTTTTCCAAAGTTAGCCTGAGGTCTTCTAATTTGGCAATTTTTAAGGCATCATTTTTTCTTTTTTCTAAATTTTGCTCGTTAGCGATTAATGCATCTAAAGCAACTTTTGATTTCTCAATAATCGGAATAATTTGTTTGATTTTTGAATCAATAGTCTTTAATTCCTGACTTGTTTTTTTCTCTTTATTAATGTATTCATTTAGTAAGCTGTTGTAATTGACTAAATCTTGTATTTCAGTAATGAGTTTGCTTTTTTCTTGGATGGATGCTTTTTGTTTTGATACATCCTCTTTCTCAGAAAAACCAGCTTTCTTAATAATAGATACAACACTGGTTTGCTTTTCTTTTAATATCACTAAGGCTTTCTCAGAGGGGATTTTTGAATCAAGGTCAAAACTAGATTGGCTTAATTTTTCATTAATTGTACCTCGTAATTCTTTCCCTTTCTCTTTTATGTTTTGAAGATCATTGTCCATTTTGTTGACTTCTTTTTCAAACTTGGACATGATGTTTTTAAAATTTTTAAAATTTACAGCTTGGCTAGTAAGCTGAGCCATTTTTTCTATGCTCACTTTTAATCCTTCTTCAGCATTATTTAAAGAAGTTCTATAAGATTTTAAATTTTGTTCTGTTTGAATGGCGTTCTTTTTAGCAACTTTATATAGAGAAAGGTCGCCTTTAAAAGGACTTATCTTTTCATGTAAAACTAATTTGGATAAGTAAGGTGTGAATTTTGAAATTTGTTCTTTTAAGCTTTTATGGTGATCTTTTTTAAGTTGAAGGGTTTTGTTTATTTCAAAAAGTTCTATTTTTAACTGCTTTATTTTTATCAATTCTTTTACTGCATCATCCTTTGTTTTTTTCTCTTTCTCTTGGAGATCGATTTGGCTTTTAATTTCTTTAATTTCTTCATCGCTTAAAACATGTATTTCACCAAGCTTATCTATTTCGCTTTTTATATTGTTTTCTACTTCTTTGAATTTTTGAAAAGCAGCGCTCCCTAGTTTTCGATAGATCTTAGTGCCAGTAATGTTTTCTAATAATTCTCCACGTTCATTTTTTCCTGCTTTTAAGAATTTTGAAAATTCGCCTTGGGATAAAATTATTGATTTGACAAATTGATCGTATTTTAAACCAATGATGGCCTCATTTTTAGCAGGAACCTCTGACTTTTTTAAATCCAAATAATTGCCTGATGCATCCATTAAGAACATTTCATATTCTTTAAGCTTACCAGTTCTAGCTTTGGAAACACTCCATTTAGAAGTGAATCGCTGACCTTTGACTTCGTAAGTGATTTGGGCTTCTGCAGAACCACTGTGTAAGGTCATTACTGAGCCTAAGTCAGTCATCTCTTTTTTTGAGATACTTTTTTTAAATCTTGGAATTTTATTAAAAAGGGCCAAAGTAATGACATCAAGAATAGTAGATTTACCTGAACCTGTTGGACCTAAAATGGCAAATATACCTGCTTTGTCAAGAGGCGCTTGTTCAAAGGAGATTAAGTGTGGCCCACCTTTAAGATTATTTATGTTGCTAAAGCTAATTTGTAAAATTTTCATTATTGTTCATTTTGCTGGACTGCCTCTAGTAATTCTTGAAAAGCAGCTTTCATGCTTTCTTTGAGTTCATCTTCTAAGTTTTCTAGATCTAATCTTTTTTCGAAAACATCTTTTGGACTCAAGTCTTCGATGCTTTCTCCTGTTTTGAATAAGTCAGCCGTATCTTTGGTGCCACTTTTAAAAGTTGTTTTGCTTTTTAAGATCTTGAATGCTGTTCCTTCTGAAAAGTTTGCTTTTAAATCCTCAACATCCATGAGCATTTTAGAAGAAAACGAATCTTCCTTGATTTCCAGTTCTACAAAGGAAACCAATGGATAATCAGGTTTGTATTTTTCAAGCTTTGCGCTAATTTCCATAAGGTTACCACTAAATTTTTTGAGTTCTCTAGACTTCGGAACATCTATAACTTTAGGCGCAGTTAACTTTAGGCCATTTATCTCTAATAAAATGATTTTCTTTTGATCTTCTTTTTCGGAAAAGCTTAAAGCTATAGGTGAGCCAGAATAACGAATGTAAGGGCTTCCGCCAATTATTTGAGGTCTATGTATATGGCCTAGCGCAATGTATTGAAAACTTTTGGGGAAGGCTGACGATTCAATTGCAGCTGCATTACCTATGTGAATGTCTCTTTCGCTGTCGCTTATTTCAGATCCGACAGCAAATAAATGCCCCATTGCTATTGCAGGAATATCAGGATATTTATCTGCACAAATTTGCCCTAAGGTATGATAATGTGTTTTTATGCCTTCTCGAATTGCTTCAGTTCTGTTTTTGTATAATTCATCAGTTTCACTATTCCTAAGGTCTTTGTCTCTTAAAAAAGGGACGGCTGCGACAATAAGCTCTAGCTTTCCATTTTTATCTTTTACTTCTATGAGTTCTTCTTCAATGTTATTTATGGCTCCACCTACTATGTTGATATTTAACTCACTTAAAAGTTCTTTTGGTGCTTCTAAAAACCCAATGGAATCATGATTACCTCCGGTGATGATGATTTTGAGATTTTTGCCAACCAGTTTTCTCAAAAAACCATAATACAGTTGTCTATCTTTTGCAGAAGGATTGGCTAAATCGAAAATGTCTCCAGAAACTAATAATAAGTCAACCTTTTCGGATTCAATTAATTTAAACAACCATTCGAAAAACAAGTTGATTTCATCAGCTAATGGGTGCTTATGCAATACTTTGCCAATGTGCCAATCGGCAGTGTGGATTATTTTCATAGTTTATGCTAAAGTCTGTTTAATCACTTTCATTTATAGAGCTTAAAATTGCCTTGAAAATACTTGTTTATCTAAAAACTTCTTAGATAATGGATTGTTTTTTGATATTACTTCTTCAATAAAATTGAAAATTGTGTTTAAAAGGATCATGGGCTTTGTTTTACTAACAGTTTTTCTATCCTTTTTGGGATATAAGCTCATTGCATCTATGGACAATATTGAAAATGCCTATCTCACCTTTGCCTTAGTCATCATCGTCATTCTGATGATATTATTGGCAATCTTTAGAATCATTAATTCTTAGTAAGCTCATTCTTCTTCCTACATTAATGGTCAATGCAAACAATCAAATTGACTATATTTATGCATTTGTACCTCAAATTGCATCTTAGAAGAAAAAGATACTTATGAAGTCTTTTATCATCATAATAACAATTTTGCTAGGGTTTAGCTTTTGCGGAAACCATAAAGCGAATAATCAAGAACATGTTAGAGATATGTTAATTTTTAATCAAGACGATTATGCCAAAGAGTGGAGAGAAATTCAAACTTTAGAGAAGAAAGGTTTACCTAAATCTGCATTAGAGAAAGTAATTGCTTTATATGAAAGAGCTGTTGATGATAACAATCCTGCGCAAGTCATAAAATGCATCATCTATAGAGAAAAATATAGTTCTCAATTGGAAGAAGATGGCTTAACGAAAGCAATGGAAGGGGTCAGGCAAGATTTGCAAAAGGCTTCTTTTCCAGTTTCTGCTATTCTGGAGTCCATGCTAGGTGAAATGTACAATAATTACCAAGTAAATAATGCCTATTTACTAAAAGATAGGACTAAGATTGCTGGTGAATTACCAAACGATTTAAAAACTTGGACAATAGAGGACTTTATTAATGAATCAAATAAACACTTTAGAAATTCCATAAAAGATGAGCGGTTAAAATCCATAAAGTTGGATGGATTTAAAGAAATCATGACAGAAGAAAAAGGAACGAGTAAATTGCGGACCTCTATCTATGATTTTTTAGTGCATAGAGCCATAGATAATTTTATAAATGCAGGTTCTTATCTAAACGAACCTGCTTATAAGTTTTATGTGAACCAAGATGAAGCATTTGCTGATGCTCAATCATTTGTTAATTACAAATTTGAAGCGAAGCAAGCAGACTCTGAGAAATATCAAAGTATCTTATTGTTTCAAGAATTATTAAGCTATCGCTTAAAAGAAAATAATGCTTTGGCTTTGTTGGATGCAGACTTAAAAAGACTAAGTTTCATCAATACAGTAGGCATTCATCCAAATAAAGAAGACTTATACTTAAGCCGATTGAAAAAATTATTGCTAAGCAATGCCGATAATGAAGGTTTTGCAGAAGTTTCGTATCAACTTGCTGCTCATTATCAAGCACAAGGACATAAAGTTGGCGGAAAAGAAGCAAATGCTTGGGCTAAAGCTTATGATTATTGCACAGCGGCAATTGATAAATACCCTCAATCCTATGGTGCCAATCGATGTCAAAACTTACTTCATCAACTGGAACAAGAACAATTAGGTATCATCATTGAAGATGTCAATTTACCAAACGAAAATTTGCTGACTAAAATAAATTATAGGAATACAAAGCAAGCTTACATCAAGGTTGTTAAACTTCCTCAATTGTTTTATGACAAAAAAAGACCTAGGGGCAACAAAAAGGAATTGGAATTATTAAACGATCAAACTGCTTTATTTAGTGAGTTAGTTTCTTTACCAAGCCCGCGAGATTTTAAATCACACAGCATAGAGTTCAAAATTCCAGACTTACCTTTTGGTGAGTATGCAATCCTTTGTTCAAACAAAGAAGGTTTTAATTTTAATAATGCGATTACTTCATATACCAGATTTTGGGTGTCAAACATTAGCTATGTCGAAAAGAAAGACAAGTTAAATAAGCATTCACTTTTAGTTGTACATAGAAATTTAGGCTCACCTTTGGAAAAAGTAAAAGTAGATTTTTATAAGTCGGTTTATGATGCTGATTCTAGAAGGAACAAAGATGTCTTGGTTAAAACAGATTATACAGATAAAAATGGCTTTGTGGATGTTCCTAATTCAGCAAGACAAGAATCCATCAGACCAACTTTTACTCTTGGAGATGATGTGTTGCGGCGAGAAGCTTACCTATACAATAGATATAGAGAACCGCAAACAAACGTAAAGCAATTTGTCCATTTCTTTTTAGATAGAGGAATCTATAGACCTGGTCAAAAATTATATTTTAAGGGACTAGTTTACAATAATAATCCTGACGGCATTCCTGAGATTGTTCCAAACGAAGAGATCACTGTTACCTTTAAAGATGCAAATTATCAAAAAGTTGATGACTTAATTTTGCGGACTAATGAATATGGCTCGATTAGTGGCCATTTCATAATCCCAAGTTCTGGTCTTTTAGGAAAGATGAGGATTCAAAGCGGAGGATCAAGCAAGCAATTTAGTGTTGAAGAATATAAACGTCCAAAGTTTGAAGTCAATTTTGATAAAGTTGTTGGAGAATTTAACTTGGAAGATGAAATTACAATCAAGGGTAAAGCAATAGCATTTGCGGGTTACCCAATTGATAAAGCTAATGTGACTTATAGGGTTGAAAGGACCTACCGATTCCCATTCTGGAGGTACTACTGGTCATATCGTCAAGATCCTCCAATGGTCATTAAAAATGGAATTGCAGAAACTGACGAAAATGGAGCTTTCGAAATCAATTTTGATCTCACACCTGATCCGACAGTAGACAAAGATCAAAAACCAATTTTCAGATACATTGTTTATGCTGATGTTTTAGATAATACAGGCGAGACACGATCCTCTTCAACAACTATTCAGGCAGCTTACATTGGACTTGAAGTAAGTTTGGACATTCCTGAAAGTATAAATTTAGATTCCATAAATGAAGTGGTGATTAACAGCCAAAACCTAAATGGCAATGAAGAATTTATTGATGCTTCCATCGAGATTGAAGCTTTAAAAGATTTAGACAAGGAATATCGTAAAAGGTATTGGCCTGAACCTGATACAAGCATTTACACGAAAGCTGAATTCAAAGCTCACTTTAGATCGTATGCTTTTAAAGGTGAGGATAAAATCGAAAACTTAGCAGTTAAATCAAAAGCAAAAAGTTTTAAATTAAACACCAAAGAACAAAAATCTTTTGATTTAGGAGAAGCTTTAAAAGCTGGGAAATATAAGCTTACTTTAAACACTAAAGATAAAAAGGGAAATGATATAGAATTAATAAAATATTTTACTGCATTTGGTTCTAAGCAAAAATCAATTCCATTCGCTGCGAATATTTTACATCATAGGTCGAATAGAAGTTATGAACCTGGTGAAACATGCGAATTCTTTTTGAACTCTAGCTTAGATCCATTGTACGTGTTTTATGAAGTGGAAAAGAAAAACAAAGCGATAGAAAGGAGGTGGTTGAAAATTGATCAGCTTGAAAATTTCGATATACCTGTTGTAGAAGATGATAGAGGAAATTTTTATTACCAACTAAGCTATGTTCATAATAATAGGACTTTCTCTTTATTGCAAAAAGTACACGTTCCATGGTCAAATAAAGAATTAAAAATAAGCTATGGCACTTTTAGAGACAAATTACTACCTGGCCAAGAAGAAGAATGGAAGATCAAGATTTCAGGCCCTAAAAAGGATAAAGTTGCTGCAGAATTTTTAGCAGGCATGTATGATGCCTCTTTAGATGAGTTTGTTAAAAACGACTGGACCAGTTCTTTTTATCCTGAGTTTCATAGTAGAGTTGGGAATTCTAGTTTTCAACATTTTAATACGAGCCGTTCACGTCGCCTAAGCGAATACAAAAGAAGAAAACATGTAAATGTTTATAGACAATACCATAGATTAAATTGGTTCGGGTTTCAATGGTGGGGGAATTGGATGGGAGGAATGTCTGGCGAAGTTGTAATGGAAGATGCTGTATCTATGAGTGCGCGACCAAGGGCTGGTAAAAGAAGTGAAAAAAGAATGGTTGCAAAAGAACAGTCGCTTGCCTTAGATGAAGACATGGAAATGGCACCTACAGACACTATTGCTGAAGGTGCAGCCGAGTTTAATGCTACTCCGATAGAAGAAAATAAGAAACCTAATTCTGTTAGAACTAATTTAGACGAAACGGTGTTCTTTTTCCCTGATCTTGAAACAGATGAAGAAGGAAATGTGATAGTGAAATTCAAAATGAATGAAGCTTTGACTAAATGGAAATTTTTAGGCTTTGCACATACCAAAGACTTTAAATTTGCATTGACAACAAAAGAAGTTCAAACTCAAAAAGAATTGATGGTTCAACCAAATGCACCAAGGTTCTTTAGAGAGGGTGATAAAATATCTTACACAGCCAAAGTGGTCAATCTCACAGAGAAACCACTCCAAGGAAAAGCAAAGCTATCTTTATTTGATGCCATAAGTATGGAGGAAGTAGACTTAGATTTTGCAAATGAAAATGCAAAGATAGATTTCAATTTGGAAGGCGGAGCTTCTCAAGGATTAAGCTGGAGCTTAGAAATCCCCTTCTCAAAAGCAAGTGCATTAGTACATCGTGTAACCGTAGAGGCAGGTGCATATTCTGATGGTGAAGAATCGGCCTTGCCGGTTTTAACCAATCGCATGCTGGTCACAGAAACCATGCCTTTACCTATAAGAGCTGGACAAAATAAAACTTTTGTTTTTGAAGAAATGAAAGAGAACAAATCTAGTACTTTAAGTCATCACAAATATAGCCTAGAATTTACATCTAATCCTGCTTGGTACGCCGTCCAAGCTCTGCCTTACATGATGGAATATCCTTACAAATGTACAGAACAAGTCTTCACACGAATGTATGCTAATGCTCTAGCGACTCATGTAGCAAACGACAATCCAAAGATCAAAAGAATATTCGAATCTTGGAAAGGTACGGATGCTATGAAAAGTAATTTAAGTAAAAATGAAGAACTGAAAACAGCACTCTTAGAAGAAACCCCATGGGTTTTAGATGCACAAAGTGAAGAACAGCAGAAGAAGAACATTGGTTTATTATTCGACTTAAATAGAATGAGTAACGAACTAGACAAAGATTTGGCTTTGTTAAAAGATCGACAATTAAGTAATGGTGGATTTTCATGGTTCCCGGGAGGGAAAGATTCTTGGTACATTACACAATATTTGGTTGAAGGTTTTGGACATCTGCAAGAGCTTGGCGTACTAAATTTAAGCGAAGGAACTACTTCAATTAATTCTGCAAAAGCGGCTGAAGATCAAATGCAGATCCTTAGATCATCCATTATTTATTTAGACAATAGAGTAGTTGAGTATTACGATAAAGTATCAAGTACAGGAAGAAATAATCTGTCTAATTTAATGATTCACTACCTTTATGCACGATCTTTTTTCAAAGAAATACCTCATCAAGGTCGTTCTCAAAAAGTATTTAATCACTATTATAAATTGGCAGAAGACAAATGCTTGCAGAGAAGTTTATACGAACAAGGCATGTTGGCTTTAGTTTTTGATCGATTTGAGAGCAAAGCAAAAGCAGATCTTATCGTTGCTTCTTTAAAAGAAAGAGCGCTTATGCATAATGAATTAGGCATGTATTGGAAATACAATAAGGGTTTTTATTGGTATCAAATGCCTATAGAAACACATGCCTTAATGATTGAAGTATTTGAGAAAGTAGCCAAAGATCGGGCTGCGGTAGACGAGTTAAGATTATGGTTGCTCAAAAACAAGCAAACCAATAATTGGAAAACCACTAAAGCAACCTCATCTGCCGTTTATGCATTGCTTTTAAGCGGTGATGATTGGCTTAATGAAAACAAACCTGTGGAGGTGATCTTTCCAAATAAAGCCTTAAACCAAGACCTTGCTCATGCACAGGCTAAAGCAGAAGCGGGAACGGGCTATTTCAAGAAATCTTGGGATACTTATAATCCTCAGTTGAGCACAATAAAAGTGGTTAATAATAATTCAGTAGCGGCTTGGGGCGCTGCTTATTGGCAGTACTTTGAAGACCTTGATAAAATTAAGACTTTTGAAAAAACGCCACTTCAATTGAAGAAAGCCATCTTCAAAGAAGTGAAGACAGACTCAAACGATCAACTTGAAAAAGTGGAAGCCAATAGTAAACTTAGTGCTGGAGAAAAATTAATCATAAGAATAGAACTTAGAGTAGATAGGGACATGGAATATGTGCATATGAAGGACATGAGAGCTTCAGGTTTTGAGCCTCTAAATGTAATTAGTACTTATAAGTGGCAAGGAGGTTTGGGATATTACGAAAGCACGAGAGATGCAAGTACTAATTTCTTTTTTGATTTTCTTCCAAAAGGAACTTATGTATTTGAATACCCATTACGTGTAGTTCACGAAGGAGACTTTTCAAATGGAATTACAACAATACAATGTATGTATGCACCTGAGTTTACAAGTCATTCGGAAGGAGAAAGAATTCTAGTAAAGTCAAATTGATTTTACTAGAATTCATGTAATTTTCCAATAAAATATTTTGGTAACTTTAGAGAGCTAAAACCAAAAAAAAATGAGCGCAAAATCATCCATATTCAACAACCTCCAATTGCTGATGGGTTTTGATCAGGATGAAGAATTAGCCTATCAAAAGGATCAGTTCAATAAGTCAAAAACAGTACTGCGGGGAGCAATTTTATTTTCTATTTTGTTGTTTGGTGCTTTTGCTTGGTTGGATGTATACATCGCAGAAACAGAGTATAAGTCTATGTGGGTCTTTAGACTGATCTACTGTTTTTATGCCTTTATAATCTTTGCTTACTCCTATACTGTTTTTTTTGAATCTTTACATCAGTTGGTAATGGGCTCATTGGTGCTTGTAGCATGCATTTGTATATTAGGCATCATGATTATTCCTATGGAATCTGTCAATAGTAATGTCTATTATACATCCTTAATTCTTTTAGTTTTTTTCAATTTTACTTTGACAAACATGAGGTTTAGCTATGCTTCCATTATTGCTGTCATCATTATTATCTTATATTTATTTACATGCATATATTTTTTGGAGGTTTTAAAAGATGGCTGGCTTTCCACAAATGGTACATTGTTTACAAATAACACTTTTTTTCTTTTAATGTCAGCAGTCTTAGGTGCTGTTGTAAATGGCATCATAGAAACATATAAAAGAAATGATTTTGTTGGCCAAGTAGCTTTAAAAAAGGAACAATTAAAATCAAATCAACTACTTCTAAACATTCTGCCCAATAAAATTGCAGACCAATTAAAAAACAGTACAGAGACAATTGCTGATGAATACAATGCTGTATCTGTATTATTTGCCGATTTGGTGGGCTTCACAAATTTAGCAAGTAGGAAAAAGCCAAAAGATTTGGTGGATATGTTAGATCATATCTTTTCAAAGTTTGATTTTTTAGCAGATAAATATGGTTTAGAAAAAATAAAAACAATCGGAGATGCTTATATGGTTGCAGGAGGATTGTTGGGAAAAAATGCCAGCCATGCTATTGCAATGGGTGATATGGCTTTGTCGATGATGAAAGAACTTGAAAAATACAATAGAAGATTTGATGAAAATTTAAATTTAAGAATTGGTATTCACATTGGCCCAGTAGTCGCTGGTGTAATAGGGTCGAGGAAATTTTCCTATGATTTGTGGGGCGACTCAGTCAATGTGGCAAGCAGAATGGAATCTTCTGGAGAAGTTGGAAAAATTCAAGTTTCTAGTGAAATGTATCAAGCCTTAAAAAGCAATTTCAACCTAAGTGCAAGAGGAGCTATTAAAGTAAAAGGAAAAGGTGAATTGTATACTTACTTTTTAAATGGATAAATTAACTCTCCTCTAATAAACCAAATTCAAAAGCAGCCCTTACTAAACCTGCTGTGTTTTTAGCATTTAGCTTTCTAAGTAGACTCTTCCTGTGAGAGATAACAGTGGTGTTACCTATAAAAAGTAGCTTAGCGATTTCATCGGTAGTGTTTTCTTCTACAATGAGTTTTAGAATTTCTTTTTCCCTTCTGGTTAATTTTTGAATAAAGTCAGAAGATTTTGGTTTTCTGCTTTTATGCATACCAGCAATTAAACTATCTGTTACTTCTTTACTAAAGTATTTTTCTCCGGCCATTACCTTTTCAATGGCTTCAATAATTTCGTCCTTACTTGTGTTCTTCAATAAATAACCATCTACACCAGTTTTGGACATCTTGGTTATGTAACCTGCTTCTTTGTGCATGGTCAAGGCTATGATCTTTAAATCTGGTTTAGTTTTTTTTATAATTTCACAAATTTCAAATCCACTTTTGTCAGGTAGGTTTATGTCTAAAAGGATAACTTCTATGTCTTCGTTTTCTGCATTGCGAATGGCAGTCTCTCCATTTAATGCTTCTGCACAGATGTTGACATAAGGATGTTGCTCAAATAGAGCTTTCATTCCATCGATCAAAACTTGATGATCATCTACTATCATAACTTTTACCATAAGTCTATTTTTTTATTTTCCACATGTGGAATTGTAATGTTAAAACTTGTTCCTCTTCCAATTTTTGAATCGATATTCATAGTTCCATGAAGATAAAGAACCCTAGATTTTATAGACCCTAATCCGATGCCAGAATTTGCTTTTATTTTAGTTGGATCAAAACCTTTACCATCATCTTCAATGGTTATTTCTATGTTGTTGTTTTCAATACTTATTTGAACAATGACTTCTTTTGCCTCGGCATGCTTAATTACATTTTTAAGTAATTCTTGGATTATTCGAAATAGATTAATTTCGAGAATGTCATCTATAATTTTGTCGAGGTTAAAAGGTATAAAAGAAACTTCGAGGCTGTTTGATTCTTCTATGGCATCACATAAATCTTTTAGCGATACTTCCAGACCATATTTGCTTAATGAGCCTGGCATCATATTGTGTGAGATCTCTCGAATGGATATACTTGCTTCTTCAATAAGCTCTTCTGCTTTTTGGTAACTCTCTAAGGTTTTTATTTCAGGCGCTTTATTTTGCAAGGCGCTTATTCTCAGTTTAATGGTTGCAATGATTGCACCTAAACCATCATGTAAATCTCTAGCTATTCTTTTTCTTTCTTGTTCTTCTCCGCTTACCATTGCCCTCAAAATTTCAGTTTCCTTTTCTTTCTCGATTACTGACATTTTTTGTTTTGCAAATTGCTTATTTCTTTGATAGGTGATTACCGTCAGAAAAGTCATGATGAGTAAAACCAAAAGACCAGCTATTAGTTGAACTATTTGAGTATTTCTTGTTTTTAATGCACCAAGTTGCTCTTCTATTTCTGATTCTTGTTGAGCAATTTTTCTATTCATTTTTTCAGTTTCATACCTTTTCTCTAATTCTCTAACAATCTTTGCATTTTCTTGATTGACTATGCTGTCTCGCATCAAATTAAAAGTTCGGTAATCTTTTAATGCTTGTTTGTAGTTACCTGTCTGTTCATGATAGAAAGCATAATGTCTGTATACTTCTTGAAGTGCATTGGCATCATTTACTTCATTGGCAATTTTTTGAGCATCCGTAATTAATCTTATTGCTTCAGGAAGATTTTTATCCATTTTAAAAAGGACTTCACATAGTGCTAATTTGGTATTTAATTCTCCAAGTCGATCACCAGTTGCCATTCTAAGTTTCAAGGCTTCCCTCAATGTGCTTTCAGCTTTTGATAAATTATCATTGCTTCCAAAAAGATTTGCGATCCTCAATTGAATATCAGCCATGTCTTGTTTCAAACCTAATTGCTGATAAATTTGAAAAGCATTTTGATAATTTAAGAGTGCTTGATCTGCTTGTTCCAAATATTCAAATATGGTAGCCCTCAATTGAAGGCTCCTTCCTTCGTTAAGTAAGGCTCCTTTTTCTTTTGCTAGACTTCTGGCTTTTTGTGTATAATCTAAAGCTGGCTCTAAGAGCCTCTGATCCAGATACACGTTAGCGATGTCGATGTAAGTGCTTAATAGTGTGAGGGTGTCTTTAAGTTTTTCAGAATACCTAATCGCTTCAATGAAAGATTTTTGTGCTTCTTCATAGTTCCCTAATTCTTGATGTAATCCTCCTAAGGTGCTGTAATCACTTAAGATTCCAGCATGGTCGGCATTTAATTCTTTCGTATCTATCAGTTTGTTAAAGTAAAAAATGGCTGAATCTGTTTTTCCATTAGCTTGATAATTTGTGGCTATTTGATTGTAAAGTTGAACTTGTAAAGTTGTATCTTTTTTTGAATCTGCAAAGCTAGCCGCTTCTTTGATAAGACTCATCGCCTTCATATGTTCACCTTTGCTGCTGTGTAATAAGCTTCTAATGTCCAAGACTTCCATTAATAATCCGCTTTGTTCTAACAGCGTTTTATTGGTCAATAATTCATCCAAGAGTTTAATGGCTGAGGGGCGATCGTCTTCGGAAACGAAGCTATTAGCTATCGCAAATTTTGTTGTAATGATTCCAAGTTCATTTTGCTCATTTTGGAATATCTTTTTCGCGTCATTAAAGTTAATACGTGCAGTTTCGAAATCTTCATTATACAAACTTACTTGACCTTCTAAGACATAAAATTCAGCAACACATTTTTGAGGTATTCTTTTTTGACCATTCTTTATTTTTTCTAAATACTTTTTTAATTCATCAATGCTTTCTTCTTCAAACATTTCTTTTGCAATAGATATCTGCTTTGCACAGGATGTTTTTGCAATTTGTTCTTCTTGAGCCAGACTACATAAAGGAGCTATAAAAAGTAAGGTAAAAAAAAGCAGTTCTTTCCACATTCATAAGTTACTTTAGAAGTGCGCTGTCAAAGTAGTCCTAAAAGTATTTTGTTCCCAAGCCGCTTTGTCTTTGACTGACTGCGTCATAAAATTAGTTCTTAATAAGAGGAATTCATTAACCTTATATCCTATTCCAATGTTTTGCCTTAAGACATTTTTACCCCAAATTTGTGTATCGCCATTAATTGTTGTTTCGGAGAAAAAATGGAGCACATCTAAACCATATGCCAAATACAAACCAGAAACAGCCGGAAGTTCATATTTTATATTTAAATAGCCTGAAAATAAATTAAAATTATCTTCTGATGGGGTCGACTGCCCATCAAAAACAGATGTTTGTGTTGGTGCTAAATAAGAGCCATACATCAATTCGAGAACAAATTCCCAATGTCCAAAACCTAAAACTGCATCAGTCCCAAGTATAAAATTTGAAACAGTGACGTCTTCTGAACTCACCTCAGTAACTTCTTTAGAAGCTTGACTAAATGTTCCATAATTGATTGAAAATGCTTGTTCCCAAAAGTACTTAGGTTGAAATTTAAGCCTTGCAATAAAACCGAGGTCTGAGAAGTCTGTTAAGTCAGATAATAGACTTGCAGATCCATTGGTAATAGCTGCTGAGAGCTTTATTTTTTCATCATTAAATTGCCAGTTTGTAAGAATTCCATTTGAATAACCACCATAATAAAGTAAAGTAGTGCCCCAATCTTCTTTACCATCTAAGACGATGTGATCCATATCAAAATTGAGGAATCCGGTTTTAGCAGAAATTTTATTATAGTAAGAATGTGCCAAAGGGAGGTTTATAAATGTCCTCTTTTTAGAATGCTGCTGAGTATTGAAATATCCAAATGGAGTAATGAACCTCCCTAGTGAAATCGCAAAGGATTTACCTTCTGGACTGTACTGTAAGTTTAGCAAAGGCCAGTGCAATGTGTTTAATTTTTTACCCTTATATCTTACTTGCGAAAGACGGGCATTTAGTTTAAACGATTCTTTAAAAGTAACCTTTGTTAAAAAGTTAGCATTGTGAATACCTAACCTTAAAGTTTTAAAATCTTTATGAATCTCATTATAATAATAATGAGAATTTGTTTGGCCTATGGATTGTTCAATATCAATCCAAGCATTCAGTTCTACCTCAAGCTGAGCTTCAGTAAAAAAGGATAAACTGCAAAAAAATAAAATACTTAATATTCTCATGGAAGGTTAGTTAAACTTTTGGCTTTAGAGAGATATTCTTTTCTATTGCGACTCCTTTCGTCAAATCTATTGTTTCTTTATATTTTTGAATACTAGGATGGTAAATTTGAATTTCATAAACTCCATTTGGTAAGTCTTTCATATTATAATTCCCTTCAGCATCAGCTTTGGTGAAGTACGGTGTATCCAAGCTAATAATCACAGCGCCCATTTCAGGATGGATGTCACATCCAAGTTTAATAATGCCACTTTTATTAATTTTTTGACCATAAACATTTCCGGTAGGCCTTCTCCCAA
This sequence comes from uncultured Saprospiraceae bacterium, assembly GCA_937941095.1. Taxonomy (GTDB): domain Bacteria; phylum Bacteroidota; class Bacteroidia; order Chitinophagales; family Saprospiraceae; genus JALZVN01. The sequence continues at coordinate 52,739 of CALDYJ010000013.1, forward strand.
TATTGAATCTTGCCTTAGGTGACAAACTATAAACATTGTGGTAATGTTCGTCTTCATTCACAAAATAGACGGTAGAGCCTTTAGTAATTGCCACAACGTTAGGGTAAAATGTTTTCGCTCTTTGGGTCATCTGTACATTTTCACTTGCTTGAAGTACTGGCTTAAAGCTTTGAGGATGAAAACTTATGTAAATGTTATTTTCAGTGCGATTATCTTCATCTATCCGTAATTTTTCGCTTGATTTGATGTCATCAGATTGGTATGCAGTACCTTTTTTTATAAAGCCTAATTTACTTTTTGGCAAACTAATTTTTCCTGATATAACATTTTGAGAAAAGGCAGTGAATGACAAGACACTACACAATAAGACTAAGCACTTACTTTTCATTTTAGCATTTTGGTTATTAGCTTTAAATTAAGACAATTAAGACAGATTTCTGGACTTAAGAGATAAAATTACCACCAATTTGAACGCATATGGAGCTTAAAACCAGAAAATCTATGAATTCATGGATTTAATTCTATGAATTCATAGGTAGAACTCATGATGCTTTTATCGAAGAAAATTGAAATATTATCTAAAAAAAAGACTTTTTTGAAATCAATCTTGTAGTTTTAGAGTAATACTAATAAGGCTAACATGTTTACTTCAATGTAAACTCAAATTAAAATTGATTTAGCCTCTAAAAACTTAAAAATGGATATGAAAGATAAGATTAAGAAAAAAGTAGTAGAGACTCTAAAAGACACCATCATGGGAAAGAATTCTAACAATGGAGATCAAAGAGAAAGTTTAGCTGATAACATCATTCGAAACCACACTGTTTGGTCTATGGGAGCAGGCTTGATCCCTGTTTTAATCGCAGATATATTTGCTGTATCTGCCTTACAATTAGACATGATAAGACAACTCTGCAAAGTCTATGGTATTGATTATGAAGAAACGAGAGGAAAGGCCATAGTAACATCTTTAACGAGTTCAACCTTAGCAAGATTAGGAGCCAGGTCTTTGATAAAAATGATCCCAGGAATTGGATCTATGATTGGTGGTGTGACCGTTTCTTTATTTGCAGGAGCTTCAACTTATGCACTAGGGGAAGTATTTAAAAAACATTTTGAATCTGGAGGAACAATACTCGATTTTGATCCTGACCGATTGAAAAATATGTACAAAGAACAATTTGAAAAAGGAAAAGAGCAAGCAAAGAATTGGAGTAAAGAAAAGATGGAAGACATCAAAGACGGTGTTGAGTCAATTACTATCGATGATGATGTGCCTATTGAGAAAGAATCAATTGCCATCGTTGAAGATGAAGTAAATGTTGAAGCTCAAGCGGTTAGTGATCTGGATCCTTTGGCAAAATTAAAAGAATTAGGAGAATTGAAATCCAATGGAGTCATTACTGACGAAGAATTTCAAAAAATGAAAAAGAAATTGATTGATGACTTTTAAGTCATAAACTCCATCTTGCTAAAGGGGCAATGTCTTGATTAGCAAAATCATTTTCCAAAAATTTATAATGTGCAGCTATGGCAATCATAGCTGCATTATCAGTACAATAGGATACCTTAGGAAGGTAGATATTCCAATTTTCTTTATTGGCTGTTCGTTCAAGTGCTTTTCTCAAGCCACTATTAGCTGATACACCTCCCGCTATTCCAATTTCTTTAATTCCTGTTTCTTGACTTGCTTTGATGAGTTTTGCAATAAGTATTTCAACAATGCTATTTTGTACTGAAGCACAGATGTCATTAAGCTGATCTTTTATAAAATCAGGTTCTTCTTTAATTCGCTTCTTCAAAAAATATAAAATCGAGGTTTTAAGCCCTGAAAATGAGAAATCTAAGTCTTTTATCTTAGGTTTTGCAAATTGAAACTTGACATCTCCTTCTTTAGCTAATTTATCAATTACTGGCCCTGCAGGATAGGGAAGCCCCAACATTTTACCAGTTTTATCAAATGCCTCACCTGCAGCATCGTCAATAGTAGTACCAATGACTTCCATGTGCAAGTAGTCTTTTACTAATACTATCTGCGTATGTCCACCAGAAACAGTAAGACATAAGAAAGGGAATTTAGGCTTTGGATCATCTATAAAATGTGCCAAAACATGTGCTTGCATGTGATTAACTTCAATTAATGGGATGTTTAGAGAAAGTGCTAATGATTTGGCAAAAGAAAGACCTACGATCAATGATCCTAAAAGCCCAGGTCCTCTTGTAATGGCAATCGCATCCAAAGATTCTAATTCAATTTTGGCTACATTAACGGCTTGGTTTACCACAGGGATGATGTTCTCCAAATGTGCTCTAGAAGCGAGTTCAGGAACTACACCACCATAAAGCTGGTGAGCATCTTGATTTGCAATGCAATTCGATAAAATTTGCCCATTTTTTAAAACTGAAGCAGAAGTATCATCACAAGATGATTCTATTGCTAAAATAGTTGGATATTTGTCCATAATTTACACACCAATTGTATATTTTAGATCATCTGATTAATATTGAGGTTTTATGCGCCCAAAATACATCAGTTTTTGAAAAAAATATTATTATTGCATACATTCAAAGAAAACCATATTTATGAGACTAGTTATAAACATCGTTTTATTGGCAATCACTGCAGTTTTAGCTTGGTTACTGATGTCAAGTATTCAAGAACCAATCAAGTTTAAAACGGAAAAAGATAAAAGAGAATTTGCAGTCCAAGAAGCTCTTTCTAACATAAGAACTGCACAAGAACATTATCGAGGAATCACAGGAGAATTTGCACCTAGCTTTGATACCCTAAGAGAAGTTTTAAGTGAAGGAAGATTTGCTGTAATTAAAGCATTTGGAGATAGGGATGCAACAAGTGGCGATGAAATTAGATTTGATACAACTTGGGTGGAAGCATCCGATTCAATGTCTACATTGGGTTTAGTGCTGGATGGTATTGAGAAAATACCTTTTGGCGAGGGTCAAACTTTTGACATAAAGGCGGATACCATTACGTATCAATCTACTTTGGTACATGTTTGCGAGGTCGGAGCAAAAAGAAGTGCATACATGAGTGAATTTCCAAATGAAGAATTCCAAATGTATGACAAAGCATATGATCAAACATCCTATATTAAAATAGGGGACATGTATAAACCAAGTTTATCAGGTAATTGGTAATGGGACCTATAGAAATAACAGACCAAAAATTTTCTAAAAAAAATTCAATAAAATACAATCTGTCCATCCTCATAGGATTGGACAGATTTTTTTATTTGATTGCTGACGCAGAAAGCAATGCTTTATTCCTCAAGCAAGTAAACCTTCTATCGGGTGAGGATCGGTATAAATCTTTGCAGAATGCTATAATAAGTGAAAAAAACTTACAAGCAGTTTTTCAAAATGTGAGAATCTGTTACACAAGTAAGTTTTTTACTTTCATTCCTGATGATTTAATGGATTATAAGGAAACGCGAGCTTATTTAGAACAAGTTTGTCATTTGCCTGATCAATTATTGGCATTTAGAGAACCAGTAAATGCTTTAAAATTATTTAATGTTTATGGTGTAAACGATAATGATTTTCATTTAATAAATAGTTATTTTCCCAAGGCACAACAATCTCACTTAATGAGTGCTTTATCAAAAGCGTATGCTGACTTGTCAAAAGATAAAAAAGGAGATCAGCTTTTTGTAAATGTTCAGTCTTCCGAGATGGCAATGTTTCTTTTTAGAAATGGAAGCTTGGTTTTTAATAATTATTTTCAATTCAAAGACGCTAAAGACTTCTTATATTATGTGCTTTTAGTGTTTGAGCAACTGTCATTAAATCAGGAAGAAACCCATCTTTTTATTTCTGGAAAGATTTTAAGAAAATCTCAAATTTATGAATTGCTAAGCATGTATGTTCGTAATTTAGATTTAATACCTATTCCGGAGTATTATAACTTGAATCAAGAATTTTTGGATGTCGACACCCACTATTTCTTTGATTTATTCAGTATGAAATTATGCGAATCATAGGAGGAGAGTTTAAAGGAAGGAAGTTTTTTCCTCCTGCTGATAAATGGCCTACCAGACCAACTACAGATTTTGCTAAAGAAGCACTTTTCAATACCTTAATTAATCGTTTTAATTTTGAAGAAATTAAGGTTTTAGACTTATTTGGAGGAACAGGTTCTCACTCTTATGAATGTATTTCTAGAGGTTGTCTTGATGTAAGTTATATAGATAAATTTGGAGCATGTGTGGATTTTGTAAAAAAAACGACCAAGGTTTTGGAGATAGAAGATAAAATCAACATTCGTAAAATGGATGTTTTTAAGTACCTAAAAACAAGCAAAGAAAAATTTGATTACATCTTTGCGGGTCCTCCATATCCACTTCCTACTATACCACAAATACCAGATTTGGTGTTTGCAAACTCAATTCTCAAAGAAGATGGATTGCTGATTGTTGAACATGATAACAATCATATTTTCAGTAATCATGTTAATTTTAGCCATCAAAGGAACTATGGGATGGCAATTTTTAGTTATTTTGAGGAAGATCCAAGACAATAAAAGAAAACCAAACCGTTAATTAAAGGACTAATTTGTTGTTACTTTAACTAATATTGTCATTTAGTAAATGTAGAATGCGCAATAATCATTAGGTAAAGATGAATTAATTCACATTTATCAAAATTTATCCAGAAAATACGCTTTTGCTTAAAGGATATAGCATAAAAACTAAATATATTAAACACCTAAACTGCATCTTGCAGTTTCTTGTTTTTATCAGCCTATCTTTTTGTTTCCTAAATAGCAACGCTCAAAGCCTTTACCCCATTAAAAAAGATGCTCAATGGGGATTGATCAATGGAGATGGCCAAATTGTCTTAGATCCAGTTTATGATGCTATTGGAGAATTTAAAAAGTATGGCTATTCCGTCATGCAAAGAGATGGAGGAGTTGGTCTCTTAAATAAGGAAGCAAAAGAAATAATCAAACCTAAATACGAAGATCTCAAAGTTCTTGATTCCTTATTAATTGCCGTAATGGATGATTCAGAATGGATGGTCATTAATTTGAAAGAAGAAGTAGTACTTGATAAAGGCTATGATCGTGTCTTCATTTGGGAAGGAAAATACTTGGCATATCAAAAACTTGATAAATGGGGTATTGCTACCATCAGTGGTAAGAAAATTTGTCCTCCACAATATGACTTTATAAAATTATTAGAAAGCGGACATTTTGAAACTAAGCTTGAAAATCAATTTGGTTTGCTTAGTGCAGAAGGAACAACTATAATTGAACCTATCAACGAAGAAATTAAAGTATTAGACACAGATCTGTTTTTCTTTAAAAAAGAAAGAAAATGGGGAGCAGTAAAAGGCAATGGCGAACAAGTAATAGAACCTAATTTTGATTCCTTCCAAATCATAAGTGATAACTTTATCAAATTGTTAAATCATGGAAATAAGTATTTGTTTTCAAAAGTGATTAACAAAATCATTTCTAGAGACGAATACAATAATTTCTATTCCTTTAGTGAAGATAAAGTTTTGGTGAAAAGATTGAGAAGGTTAGGGCTAATGGATGCCACAGGAAAACTTTTATTGATTCCAGAATTCCATGAAATTCATACTTATGATCAAGATCTTTATAGAGTAAACAAAGGTGGCAAATGGGGAATTGTGAAAAACGAAAATGAGGTTTTATTAGATTTTGAATATGAATTTATTGCACCTAGAATAGATAATGTGGCCATTGTTAGAAAAGACAAAAAATTTGGGTTAGTCAATATGCTAGGCGAAGAAGTCATTGCACCTAGTTATGGTAAAATTGAAATTGATGATGCACAAATCAAAGCACATAAAAACAGCGAACTCAAAATATTTACAGTTGATGACCAAGGCCGTTTAAAAGAAGAAAACGAGTTTAAAAAGCACATGACTATTAAGATTGGTAGTCGTGAGCAAAGAAACTTTGTAAGGCGTCAAGCCTCTTGGGCTGAAGATGATTATCGCTTAGAAAATTTTGAATGGTTTTACGAGCCTGGTGCAGATAAATGGGGACTAAGATCTTTAGAAGACATGGAGGTTGTCATAGAGCCTACCTATGATTGGATTAAAATTGAAAGGGATTATGGATTTACCATTGTAGGGATAGAAAATATGCAATACTTACGATTAGATCGAACAGAATTTAGAGTAGAAATGGTCTATGGTTTGGTGAATAATGATGTAGGTAAACTGACCACCTTTGTGAACATCTGGGACATCAGGTTTGATGATTTTGAACAAGGTAATCCTGTGGCAAGAATCATTTTTGACAGTGGAAGACATGGTTTAATTACACGTAAAGGCAAGATTATAAAAAAAGACTTTTCTTATGTAGGAACATTTAATAACGGCATCGCCAAATATTCCCCGAAAGGAAATTTGTCTGCTGCTACAAAAGTCAAAAAAAGAAAATTGGACAATGTTAATGAGTATTGGACTAATCTCATGGCTCCAAATTTAATGACGAGTTATACAACGTTTGATAAAGACCTTTATAGTACTGGTAATCTTGTTTGCAATGATTGCCACTGGGGATACATTGATACACTAGGACAAATTATTGCTCCAGCAACTTATGATTTTGCAAGAGATTATGTAAACGAAGTTGGTATTGTGGAATGCAATCAAAAGTGGGGAGTACTCGACATTGAGGGAAATACCTTGCTAGATTGTGATTACGATGGCATCAACTTCTTAGAAAACACATCCAATGAAATACTCCAGATTTTTATTAACCGCCAAAAATACGGTTTGATTGATACCTTAGGTCAAGTAACTGTCAGCCTTATGTATGATGAGATCGGAGCTTTTACAAACAATAGACTTGCTGTCAAAAAAAATAATAAATGGGGCTTTGTAAATAAGAATGGGTTTGAAATTATTCCATGCATTTACGATAAAGTTAGAAATTTTAGCGAAGGTTTTGCTACTGTTAAATTGAAATCTAAATGGGGTTTAATTAATAAAAATGGAAACGTTATTTTCGATTTTAAATATTCGCAGTTAGGGAATATGAATTCTGGATTGATTTGGTTTGGAGATTCATTAGGCAAAGGATATAAAAACAAGGAGGAAGCCTTAGTAATTCAATCGGATTATCAATCGGCAAGCGACTTTGATGGACAAGTAGCAAGGGTGAAATCAAAAGGGGAGTACGGCTTGATAGATAGGTATGGAAAATTTGTGTGTAAGCCTAAATTTATAAAAATAGAACCTTTCAACTCACATGGTTTAGCAAAGGTAAAATATGGTTCAGATAACTTAAAATATGGTTACATCAACAAAGAAGGTAACCTAATCAATTCTTCACCATTCAAACAATTAGGAGATTACAAAGAAGGTTTAGTCTCTGTCAAATTGAAGGATCAATTTGGTTTCATGGATGCAAGTGGTAGATTATTAATTCAGCCAGCGTATTCGAAAGTTTCTAGTTTTTCAGAAGGAATGGCTATGGTCCAACAAAAAGGAAAGTGTGGATATATAAATGCTCAGGGAGTTCAGACTATTGATTGTGCCTTCAGTAAATGTTTAGACTTTAAAGACAACCGAGCGGTCGTATACAAAGGATATAAGAAAGCAGGCTTGATTGATAAAGAAGGCAATTTCATCATTAAGCCTGGCATTAATAAAATGCTTTCTTTTGAACAAGGGAGAGGCTTGATTAGAGAAAATGAGTATAAGTTTTATTACATCACTGATCAAGCAAAACTTTATCAAGGCTATTACCAAAAAGCTTCAAGTTTTAAATATGGAGTTGCTGTAGTCCAAATAAATGGTAAGTGGGGCGTCATAAATCAAAAAGGTATTCAAATCATTCCTCCAAAATATGACAAAATCGAATCCTTTAAAGATGGATACGCAAAAGTACTCATCAATGAATTTTCTGGATTGACCAACCTTAAAGGTGAACTTATTGTAGACCCTGATTATGAATACATTTCTTATGCTGGTGAAGGATTGTTTAGAGTAGAAAAAGGAGATAAAATAGGTTACTTCGACAAAGAAGGGAAATGGGTCTGGGGGCTTCAAAAATAAATTTTGCTAATGTCTATTGCTTTTCCATCTTTAATAGTAAGCATAGCATTAATTAGCCTTACTTTTTCATAAGTAGAAATATTTTCTAATCTTATTTCTTTTTCAATAATCTTGTTGGTTTTTAAAAGTTTTGCTCGCTGTGTACCTTTTAAAAGAGCTTGTTTTGGTGTATACCATTTTTTGTTCTTTAAGAATATCAAATTGGCATAATAAGAATCTGTGAGCATTCCATTTTTTACTATAATAATGTCATCGCATTGCGCTCTTTTTTGATATAATTTTTTCAGGGCTGTACGCTTTTCCCATTTTAAATTATAATTTATATTATCGGCATGGACGATTTTCAAAGAAGTGATTTCATTTAATTCGTAAGGTGTGATTTGAACCTTTTGAATGCTCTGATGATAGATGACTCTACATTTCCAAATCCCTTTTTTAGGAAGGTTTACCATTTTTAAAAATGCAGAAAGATTAAATGGTTTTAAATCCCAAGCAAGAATGCTGAAAGAGTGATTTATTCTACGTTGATGTTCAACTAGATTTTGCGCTTTTCCGTTTCTTATTTTTAATGTTTCCAGTAATTGGGACATAAATTTTATCTATGAGTTCTTGATGCTCTTGTTTTGCATCACTAAAAGTAGTAATTCCGCCCCCACTTTTAAAATAGTATTGCTTGTTTTCTTTTTCAATGAATCTAATCATGACAGAACTATATAAATTTTTGCCATCAAATATGCCAAAGACACCCGTATAAAATCCTCTATTATATCCTTCAGCCTCTTTGATGATTTCGATGGTTTTCTTTTTTGGGGCTCCAGTAACTGAACCAGCTGGCAGCATCTCCATCAAGACATTTCCTAAGTTGTTTTTAAAGTCCGCCGGTAATGTGCCTGAAATTTTAGAACTCACTTGAAGTAAAGTAGTGTCATGAGTCTTTATTTTTTCTATGAATCTAAACTTCTCTAATTTGACTTTTTTACTAACCCTATTTAAATCATTACGGATAAGGTCTACAATGGTATGATGTTCAGCAATTTCTTTGGTACTGGTTTTTAGTTTTTTATAAGCATTTTTAACAGAGGCATTTATGGTACCTTTCATGGGGAAAGAATAAATCTTTCTATTTACAATCTTGACAAATGTTTCAGGAGAAAAAACAACGAATTGATCTTTGAATAATAATTTAAATTTTGCCTTACTTCTGTGAAAGATTTCTTCTAAATTTAAATCGCAATTAATTTTTGTAGGATAAGTTAGATTAAGTAAATAGGTATTTCCAGCATTGATTTCATTTTGTACGACATCAAAACCTTTTTTGTATTTTTTAAAAGACATTGGAGCAGTACTAAATTCAAAAGGTTTAGCTTTTATTTTTTTTGGCTCGAAATTTCTTTTCCCTTTAACTTCATAAAAAATACCTTCAGCGGCACAATCATCAGTTTGCATGACTATAGCATTGTTGGCTTCAAAATCAAGCATGAAAAAGAAAGGCTTTTTATTAGCCCCATATTTATTTATCTCTTTTATTATCTTTTCTTTTCCTTTGATCATCTACGTTAAACTTAAAAGGAATCTCATTGTGTCTATGCCTCCGGCATAGGTGTTTAAATTTTGCTTAAACGCTTCTCCAAATGCTTTCAAAGGTTTGTCGTCAAATCCATTCTTTCCGATTATTTGCTCAATTTCATCTTTTTGGTGCTTTAATTTTTGCTCCAAATCTTTTTTGTTTTCATAAAATTCATAATGTAAGCCAGCAATTCTAGAGTGAAGGTTTTTATTTTCAGTAAGGATAATACATCCATTGGCTACGATTAGCTCTTTATTTAATAAATAGATGGAATAATTGTAATCAAAATTGTTTTTATACTTTCCGTGTAAAATAATTTCCTTCCTCTCGTGTAATTTTTCCATGAGGGGATTAAAGTCAAAATCGAGAGGTAAATATAATTTGCTTACATTAAAAGTTCCTAATCCGAAATATGTAAAAATATCATTTGCTATTCCATCCAATTCTTTTTCGGTTTCTGTTTGATCAAGTACAGCAACAGTATATTTTCTTTTTCTAATAATGTTGGCAGTCTTTTCAAAGTATTTAGATAAGGCATTATAATTTGTCTCAGTTGCATTGCATATTATTGCGTCAAAATCAGCTAAACGATTTACAACTTTTAAGTAATTGCCTGAGCGATCATCAAAACGATCCATCAACTTAATGAAATAGGGTAGGAGGAATTGATCTTTTTCATTTAATATAATTTGCGCTTTATGTCCAATTAAAAAAGAACAAATCACATCGTGAAAATTTTCCAAAGGTGTTCTCCCTGAAAGTATGATTGCTAGCTTACTTGAACCGATGTTATCATCGAGGAAATAATCTTTTGACCAATCAATCAAAGCTTCTTCTTGAAGATAATCATTGGCAATACGGCTTACCGCATGCTTACAATTAGCCTTGGTAAACCAAAGATTATTATGGCTGGTTTGATGGATTACCGCATTAAGGTAGTCATCATCTTGTCTAAGATGTGCACCTAATTTAATAAGTACAGTTAAACGTGCTTTGAGTTCCATGGGATGTTAAACCGTTTCTTTTCTGTATTGAACATAATCCCTCCACTTTAATATACAGCTACTCATGTCCTCAGGTGGGTCAGCTTCAAACAATACTTTTTCGCCAGTCGTCGGATGAGTAAAGCCTAAGGAATAGGCATGCAGAGCTTGTCTAGGACAAAGTTTAAAACAATTTTCAACGAATGTTTTGTATTTGGAAAAGACAGTTCCTTTAAGGACCTTGTGCCCTCCATATCTTTCATCATTAAACAGAGGATGACCTGCATGTTTCATATGGGCTCTAATCTGATGCGTCCTTCCTGTTTCTAATTGGCATTCAATTAAAGTAACGTAATAAAAATCTTCAAGCACTCTCCAATGAGTAATGGCATGTTTTCCCATGTCTCTGTCCTTAAAGACCATCATCTGGATTCTGTTCCTAGGATTTCTTCCGATGAATTCATCTATGGTTCCGGATTTTTCATCAAAGGAAGACCAAACGAGCGCTTTATATTTTCTTTCAATGGTATGATCAAAAAATTGTTTGCTCAAACTACTCATTGCCGCTTCCGTTTTAGCTACAACGATTAAACCGGAAGTATCTTTATCAATCCTATGGACTAATCCAGGGCGATCATTGAAGTTACCTTCTTTAATGGGTAGTTTTTTTTCTTGATAATAGAATGCCAATGCGTTAACTAAAGTTCCGGTATAGTTTCCAACGCCTGGATGCATCACAAGTCCAGCTTGCTTATTAATTACTAAAAGGTCGTCGTCTTCGTAATGTATATTTAAAGGAATTTCTTCAGGGACGATGTAATCTTTAGCTAATGGATTCTTAGGGATAACTAAGGTTATCTTTTCTCCTGGTTGGACCTTATGGTTTGATTTTATTTCTTCAAAGTCAACTCTTACTGCTCCAAAAGAAATAGCATTTTGAATCTTGGTCCGAGAAACATCGGCCAGTTTATCTGTAAGAAATTTATCAATTCGTATAGGACTTTGCTTAGGATCAACGATTATCTCAATTTCCTCATAGAGCTTCTTTTGGTCCAATCCTTCGCTGGTTTCCTGATCTTTCATCTCAACAGTGCTTCTTATTTATTGAATAATCGTACACAATTTAAGGCTTTTAAATTCATTGTGCTTAATTAGGTAGATTAATTCATTTTTCCAGCTTAATATAAATGCTGAAAACATTAAATTTGATCCAAAATCAATTCATATGCCTTCAAAACTATCTTTTGGATCCTTTTGTGTACATGAAGCAGAAGAAGTAAGAAATACGAAACCCCACGTTTTGCCCATATATGCTACCTCATCCTTTGTTTTTGAAGACATAGAAGAAGGGATGGACATTTTCAGTGGAAAACGGACTGGACATGTTTATGGTCGATACGGCAATCCTACCATTGACACGATGCAAAATAAATTAGCTGCTTTGGAAGTCTTTGGCTCAGATTTGAAAGCAAGTGGTGTACTTTGTAGTTCGGGGATGTCTGCCATCAGTACCTTGATTTTAGCCTGTCTAAAAGCTGGAGATAAAGTATTAACTCAAGGTAACATTTATGGTGGCACGACAGAACTCTTTATCAAAATATTAGCTAAGTTTTCTATAGAACCCATCTTTGTCGATTTAAATAATGAAACCGAAATAGAAGAAGCAATTAAAGCTAAGCCATCTATTAAAATGATCTATTTTGAAACACCTGCAAACCCAACTTTAGCCTGTGTGGATGTAAAATCAATTGCTGAATTAGGTAAAAAGCACAATGTTTTGACCGTAGCTGATAATACTTTTTGCACCCCTTACTTGCAACAGCCACTTTTGATGGGAGTTGATTTTGTTGTTCACTCTACCACTAAATTTTTAAATGGTCACGGTAATGGACTTGCAGGTATAATCATAAGCACAGATTTGGATTTTATGAAAGCTAAAGTCTGGCAAGCAATGAAGCTCCTAGGTACGAATTGTAATCCATTTGATGCTTGGTTAATAAACAATGGTTTAAAAACTTTAGAGTTAAGAATGGATAGACATTGCTCCAATGCTATGGCTATTGCCACTTTTCTAGAAGCTCATCCAGCAGTGGCCAAAGTTAATTATCCTGGCTTAAAGTCTCATCCACACCATTCAATTGCAAAAAAACAAATGCGTCAATTTGGAGCCTTGATGAGTTTTGAATTAAAAGGAGGTTTTGATGCTGGAGTAAAATTTATGAATAAAGTTAAACTTTGTGTACTTGCACCAACTTTAGGAGATGTGGATACTTTAGTCTTACATCCCGCCTCAAGTTCACATATAAATATTCCAAAGGAACTTAGAGAAAAAAATGGGATTACTGATGGGATGATAAGATTGTCGGTTGGTATTGAAAATGAAGCAGATTTGATTGCAGATTTACAACAAGCTATTGCTTAGTGTCGATAGCTGTTTGTCTTTGGTTTTTCGATTTTTTCAAACAAAAGCCAAAAAAAGAAGGCTATCTTACTTAGTAAAACAGCCTTCTTTAAAATGAAAATCCTAATCTAAGGGATTTTCTATTTTACCCATAAAGATCATTGCATCAGTACTTTCATGGGTGATGTAAAATAAGAACGGCTTATTAAAGCTTATGCTAGGAGGTAATGATGTCGTGCCTACTCCAATGGTTGTGACTGCAGCTCCCTCTGCTCCTTTTTCGTCTATTTTCAAGAAGGTATCATGCAATACTCGCGTGATAAATAAATTACCATCTGCTGTTCCAAAGTTTGTCAAATCTGCATTTGATTTATCAAATGCATCTTGTATGCCTAGTCTCTGAAGAGGCGCATTAAGCATTAACTTGTTTGAGATTTCAAATTTTGGAAGACTTATTAAGTATCTTGCTTCTTGAGCTTCAAGTTTAATTTCTGTTGAAAGATCTAAAATACTTTTATTTGCCAACAGATCATTAATCGTAGAACCATCTTTAGGAAGTATGAAAGACATGGAATAGTGATCATCTTTAAAAGGCATGATAAGTGCTGAGTAATCATCTGTGACAAAGGCTTTGCGTTGACCATCCGATTGCATGGTCGGTACTTGAACTGAAGTTCCGTTGCTCAAAGTAAAGTTTTGTTCTCCAGTTAATTTTATGTCAAATCCATTATCCCAGTCTGCAATAAAATATAAGGCGTTTATCAAAAACAATACTTCATCTGCGCTTATTTCGTCTAGAACCTTTTTTATTCTTCCTTCTGTTTTTTCTTCCGCCCATGAATTGATCTCGTCTTTTGTCGCATCATTAAAAGTTCTCATATTGGCGTCAGCATTAAAACTTTGGGTCATGACATTTTTAAAATCATCGTTTAAGTTCATCCGATCATCCCACCATATGGAATTCGCCACTTTCATTTCACCATTGGAGTCTTGGTTCATTGCGCTCATCAAGTCTCCGTATGAAGCATTTAGCCCATTCACATTCATATCAGCAATCCCTAAAGTTTGCATCATTTCATCCAGTGTGTTGTTATTTGCTCCATTTACAGCCATGTACAAAGCTGTTTCTATGCTCATTGGTGATATTAATAGGTTTTCTTCTTCTTTGTCAAACAAGTCCATAAAGATGGCATTGTTAAAGGTGTTCATTCCTGATTTTAGGTCGTCAAGTGTGCCAATCCTTTCATCCGGATTAGGCTTGATGACTTCATCGTCATCTCCGCAAGAGAATAAGAATAAACAGCTCATCAAGCAAGCGCTTAGGATTACATTTAATTTTAGCATGGTAGATTATTTTTATGTTACGTTTATATAGACTTATAACGTATAGGAATGGTTGGGTATTAGGCAAAAATTCATGCCAAAAGGTCTTCATCCTTATAAGGGCAATGCCTGCAACCTGATTCGCAGCAATATGCACGTTTTATTAAATAATCTTTTGTAAAAACATATAAACCATCTTCAATGTAGAAGTCAATACCTTCTATAAGTGGTTTTTTACCCAATGTTTTGGACACCTTTATTTTGTAAAATTGACGTAAAGTATTTTACATCAAATCTTTCGAAAGCGAAAAATAAGACACTTGTAAATAAAAGATTACTCATCAAGGTTCCTCTAAAAAATGGGATGCCTGCCGTATAGGATTCCATTAAACCCATAAAATTTTGAGGGTAAGCTGGATTTGCAATCCAAGAATTGAAGTTGGTAATTACGAAGAATAGCACACTCGCCATAAGACTTGCACCTACTACATTCAAAATGTTTACATTTTTTAACATTTTTCTACCTACCAAGACAATAAGAATCAAGCTGATGTATACACCTGGTTGTCCAATCACCTGGAAAGCATTAAAAAATTCGGTATAAACAACGTTATTAAGGTATAAATCAACTATCCACATTAGTAAAAGAGGAAGTAAAAGCGCATACTTTGTTCTAGTAAAATATGCAGCTCCAAGTAAGATCATGGCACCGATGGGTGAAAAATTCAAACTGGTGAGGAAGATCTTACTTGCAAAACCTACAATGATTAAAGCAACTAATAGGTATATCTTAATATTCTTCTTGTTATTCATAGAAATTGAATGTATGATATGCAAATTTATAATATTTTCTTTTATAAAAGATTCTTACCTTGAAATCTAATCAGATAAATTTATACGAGACATACAAATGGTCACAAAAGCCATAATAAAAGCCTTTCAACGCAAAAAAGATAGAAATTGGGATAAGACCTATTGGGGGTTTGATATTCATGAGACCATTATTCTTCCTAATTGGAGTGAAGTAGATATTCCGATTACTTTTTATCCTCATGCAAAAGAAGTACTTCAGTTGATTTCAGCGAAAAAGGACATCATTTGCATCTTGTTTACTTGTTCACATCCAAATGAAATCAAGGTCTATGAAAAGTTATTCAAAGAGAATGACATTCATTTTGATTACGTGAATGAAAATCCAGAAGTACATGGCGTTAAATATGGATATTATGAAAAGAAACCATACTTTAATGTCTTATTCGAGGACAAGGCAGGTTTTGATCCTCTTGAGGATTGGCAAAAAGTCAAAGAAGTTTTTTTAGCTCATTATTCAACAGAAAGTGCATAGCGGGGATACGATCAAATTAGAAAGTTTTTCAAAAAAAAAATTGGATGAATTGTTAGCACTGGGATATTTTCGCAGTGGTAAAAATATGTTCCATTGTCCAGTTACTTTTTTAGATGGTCAAGCCAATACAACCATTAGAACACGGTTAAACTTGAAAGATCATAAATTTGGCAAGTCTGTCAGAAAATTGCTCAGACAAAATCAATTAAAATTTGTTCATAAGTTTGAACCTTTTAATTTAGATGAAGAATTATTAGATCTATATAACATTTACAAAGAAGAATGTTTTAAAGGGGATCTTTCTGGGGAACTTGAAGATTGGCTCACAGGCTCAGAAAACAAAGAAATTTATGAAAGCGAAATTTGTAAAATCTTCCATGAAGACAAATTGGTCGCAGCAAGTTTTATTGATATCGGCAATAATTCAATAGCTAGTATCATGGGCATTTATGCACCAGAGTATAAAAAATATAGTCTTGGAGTTTACAGTATGCTGTTAGAAGTGGAATATGCAAAACAGAAAGGCAAAGCGTTCTACTATGCAGGTTATCTCCTTTCACAATCAAAACGTTTTGAATACAAAAAGAAAGTTGGACCTTTAGAGTTCATAAAAATTAATGAGAAGAATTGGATTCCTTTGGAGGAGATTGAGGACAAGGATTATTTAGTAGAGCATACCCTAGATAATCTTGAAGAATTACAAGATTACCTAAGTTCTTTTTTGATCGATAGTAGTATATATGCTTACCCATTATTTACTTGGAATACCTACCCTTTGGATTCAGACCTCTTAGAGCAGTATTTTTTCTTAAAAATTGATATTCCTTCTTATGAGACGATGTTCATTCTAATCGTATATGACGGAATAGAAGATTATTATCAAATTTGTTTAGCCAATAGCCTAGGAGAAAATTCACCAACTTGGCAGGAATTTTTAAATTATTATTCAGAAGATGGTAACTGGTTGGATACCATACTCATTCGCCAAAAAGGCAAAAAGATAAAAAACATAAATTCCTTACCCTTAATGATACTCAACATTTTGGAAAAGCTAAAAACTGCTAGCGCCACAGAGTAGTAAAATTCTATTGATTTTCAAACAAAATGGTAAACTACTATACCAAGTGCCGTTGCTACATTCAAAGATGAATTTACCCCTAACATTGGGATGTGCATACATTGACTGCAGAGATCCAATATTTCTTGAGAAACACCAAATTGCTCATTACCCAAAACGAGAATGGTCGGATTTATTAATTCGATTGACTTATAAGGAGTACTGTCATTCGTCTTTTCGATTGCACAAAGGCTTTGCGTTGTAGCTAATTGCTTTAGTTGATCGAGATCTATGTTTGAAAAGGAAAGATATTTTTGGGTAGAACGTGCAGTTCTTTTAAAATTTTTTCTTTTAAAATTTTCACTGCAATTGTATAAATAAATATGCTTTAATCTAGCGCCGTCAGCGATCCTAAATATAGATCCTAGGTTTCTGTCGTCTTGGATTCCGTCTAAGAGGATGGATATAGGAGTTCTATTTTCTGTAATGGAAGATAAGATGTTTTGAAGGTCTGTTTTATCTTCAGAAAATGATGATTGTTTTCTCATAACGTAAAAACTCACCAAATGCATTTTTGCTTTTGGTGAGTTTTATTGAAAAATTAATCTATAGAAATTAATTCAACTTCAAAAATTAAGGTAGCAAAAGGTCCAATTGCTCCTCCTGCTCCTCTTTCACCATATGCTAATTGGTGAGGCACAAACAATCTCCACTTCGAGCCTACTTTCATTAATTGTAGAGCTTCTTGCCATCCCATAATGACGCCATTTACTGGGAAAGAAGCAGGTTGTCCTCTTTCTACAGAACTGTCAAATACAGTTCCGTCTAATAAAGTACCATGGTAATGAGTAGTAACTTTATCAGTTGGACCAGGAGATGCTCCTGTACCAGCCGTGATTACTTCATATTGTAAACCACTGTCTAAAGAAGTTACGCCTTCTTTTTTAGCGTTCTCCATCAAGAAAGCCTTTCCTTCTTCTACGTTTCCTGAATGTGCTTCTTCTTGTTGCTTTTGCATATGCGCACTGAAGATTTGATTTGCTTCTTCAAGGCTAAGTTTTGGTTCAGCACCAGAAATAACATCTTGAATTCCATCTGCAACATCAGCAGAACTGACTTTATTCAAGCCTTGTTGTTTTAGGTTTTGTGCAACCAATAGTCCTAAACTGTAACTAAGTGTATCCATTGATATATTGTTTATTGGCGTAGGTACCTCACTACTTGGTTTAGTAGTTACTTTGCTGGAGCAAGCTAAAATTAAGACTCCGAGGCCTAGTGCCATGAAAAATTTAATGTTCATAATTTTTAGATTGAAGCGCAAAGATAAAAGAATCGTCCAAATAAACATATCTGAATATAAACCTCAGAAAATGAATGTTAAAATGCTCAATATCAATGACTTTGGCTCTTTAAGATCTAAAGTTCATATTGTTTAATTTTACGATATAAAGTCCTTTCCGAAATGCCTAAATCAATGGCAGCATCTTTTCTTCTGCCTTTATGTTTTTCCAAAGCCTTTTTAATCAGGTCTCTTTCCATGTCTTCAATAGAAAGACTTTCTTCTACTACTTCCATAGAATCATAGGTATCTCCACCTGATTGAATGATGAATGGTTGTTCAGCATTTTGATTGTCTAGAATTGGATTAATGCTTGGGCTAGATTCATTAGGAAGCGCTTGAGCTTCAGGCTTTAATTCTGAAATTAATCCCGTTTCATTGTAAGTTCTTCTTTGATTTGAAAGTTGGTTTAAGCTTGATACATCTGGAACATTCAGGTTGTTAGTCTTTATTAACTCAAAGACTAGAGATTTAAGATCATTCAAATCATTTTTCATGTCGAAAAGTAATTTGTAAAGTATCTCTCTTTCTTGTAAATTTTCTGCAGAATCGCTTTGGCTGATAGAAGGAAGATTCCTTTTTACAATTTTTGGGATGTGTAGCATCAATTGTTCTGCCGTGATGATTCTATCTTCAGCCATCACAGAAAGTTGTTCCGCCATGTTCTTTAACTCTCTAATGTTTCCGGGCCAGCTATAATTTTCAATTAGGAGTCTAGCTTTATCTTCCAATTGAATAGGTGGAGTTCTATACTTTTCAGCAAAATCAACAGCAAACTTTCTGAAGAGCATAAAGATGTCTTCTCGTCGTTCTTTTAAAGCAGGGACATCAATAGGGACAGTATTTAGCCTATAAAATAAATCTTGCCTAAACTTACCTTTCGAAATTTTATCTTCCAATGATTTATTAGTAGCAGCGATCACTCTAACATCAGTCTTGATAACTTTTGATGAACCAACCTTAATAAATTCTCCGGACTCAAGAATTCTTAGCAGGTAGGCCTGAGTATCCAGGGGCATTTCACCAATTTCATCTAAGAATATGGTACCGCCATTCACAGTTTCGAAATAACCTTTTCTATCAGCTGTAGCTCCAGTGAATGCTCCTTTTTCGTGTCCAAAAAGTTCTGAATTGATGGTTCCTTCTGGAATTGCACCACAATTTATAGCAATAAAATTGTTATGTTTTCGACTACTTAATTGATGAATGATTTTAGAGAAGACCTCCTTCCCAACACCACTTTCTCCTATTATTAATACAGACAGATCAGTGCCTGATACACGATTTGCTTTTTCGAGGGCTTGATCTAATTTGGTACTTTTTCCAATGATACCAAACCTTTGTTTTATTCCTTGTAGATTTGACATATTACATTAACAAGTTTAATAGGCCCATAGTTTAAATCATTAACACTCGTCTTTTCAAGCATCTGGATCGACAATGGAACCAAAAAGTGTAGCGCTGTTGTTTCTATCTATTTTTACATCTACATAATCACCTTTGCTGTATTTTTCTACTTTTGGAAAGATGACCATTTTATTTTGAGAATTTTTTCCTTTAAAGAAATCAGGAGATTTTTTTGAATCGCCTTCTATTAATACTTCAAAAGTTTTTCCAACATCTTTAGCATTATGTACGATAGCGACTTCTCTTTGGAGGTCAATTACTTCTTGTAATCTTCTCTTTTTTGTTTTTAAGTCAACATCATCTTCATACTTTTTAGCGGCTAATGTTCCTGGTCTTTCTGAATAGAAAAACATATAGCACATCGAGTATTTTGCCCATTCTATCATAGAAAGTGTGTCTTGATGATCTTCTTCAGTTTCGGAGCAGAATCCTGTTATGATGTCTGAAGAAATCGCACAATCTGGTAGAATTTCATAAATACGTTTCACCTTTGCTTCGTACCAAGGTCGATCATAAGTTCGATTCATTTTTTTCAAAATCCTACTGTTACCAGATTGTATTGGTAGGTGGATGTAATTGCAAATGTTGTGGTGATCCCTGATGGCGAAAATAACATCATCGTTGATGTCTTTAGGATGTGAGGTAGAAAACCTAACTCGTAACCTTGGGTCAATCTTGGCAACCATGATCAAAAGTTCGGCAAAGCTTACGGTTTCTTCTGTTTCAGGATTTAACCATTTATAGGAGTCAACATTTTGTCCTAACAAGTTGACTTCTCGATAACCTTTATCAAAGAGATCTTGAGCTTCTGCAATTACTGTAAACGCATTCCGCGATCTTTCTCTTCCTCTAGTAAATGGGACTACACAGAAAGAACACATATTGTCACAGCCC
Organism: uncultured Saprospiraceae bacterium; assembly: GCA_937941095.1. Classification (GTDB taxonomy): domain Bacteria; phylum Bacteroidota; class Bacteroidia; order Chitinophagales; family Saprospiraceae; genus JALZVN01. Next base: position 73,113 of record CALDYJ010000013.1, read on the forward strand.
CTCATGATGCTTATGAAAGCAGAAACTCCGTTGGACATCAATCGCATAGGGGTGATGTCAGCATAAGTTTCTTCTCTGGATAAAATTACATTAATCCCCTTGTCACCGTCTTCAACGTCTGCAATTAATTTTGGTAAATCCCTGTAGGCATCTGGACCTACAACCATATCAACCAGCTTTTCTTCCTCGAGAAACTTTTTCTTAAGTCTTTCTGCCATGCAGCCTAAAACACCTACCATAGTGCTAGGTCTCTTCTTTTTTACTTTATCATAAATTCTTAAGCGTTTTCTGACTGTGTCTTCTGCTTTCTCTCTTATGGAACAGGTATTGATTAGAATCAAATCTGCAATTTCCATGTCTCTAGTCGGTCCAAATCCTTCTTTTGATAGAATGGAAGCTACAATCTCGCTGTCTGAAAAATTCATGGCGCAACCATAGCTTTCTATGTAGAAATGCTTGCTGTATTTTTGCTTATTTGGATCTAATTGCTCAAATACCTCTCCTTGACGATTGGTATCAATCGTTTTTTTCAAACCGTCTATAGTAGGATTGTCATTATACATTAAGAAAAATTTAATTTATGTTTTTGGGTTCATTTTCCCATAAAACTTGCTTCTAGGGTAATTTGGGCCGACAAATTCGAGAATTCGAGTAAGAATATCAAGTTTTTCATCATCTAGTGTTTTGAATCTAATGCATGATTTGCCACAATTAAACCCTTTAAGTTCATCTGCAAAGTTATCTAAAAGATCGTAAGGCATAACGTATAATGCAAGGTAATTTTTTTGATTAGCCATAGCGCATAAAGTTTCGCTATCTAGCAGATACGTGGGCATTTTATAGCCCATTGTTTCACGAATCGTTGGATATAATTGAAATATTACTTTTCTAAGCTTTGTTAATGCTTTTTTTCTTTCTGATTCAAGCTTATTAATGTAGCTGCTTGCTTCTTTATTTTTCATGATTTAATCTTATTACTTAACTGAATTTATTATTTCATGTACATTTTTATCGTACTTCTTGATAACAACAACATATTTTCGAAGATCTTGATTTAATGATTTTTTTTGTCTTTGCAGATTGGACCTAATCATAATGGCGAATTTTAAAACATTGAAAACATGCTTTTGCAAAACCCAATCTGTTATTAAATTATCGTTAAACATTTCTACAAATTTGTCTCCATTAAAGTTTTCTTCAGCATAATATGTATTAAAGTAATGATATACATCCATTAGTTCTTTATTGAACTTGTTGATGGACATTTGAGTCCGAGGGAGTAGCTTAAAGGCTTTTTCAATGTTGTTTTTTTTAATGATAGGCCCTCCTTTTTTGGGTTTGATTATATTGCCCCAAACTTCATAGTTTGCACTATTCTTTAAGTGTGTTATGATTTGATTTAAGTTTTTTTCAGCTTTGTTGGCAGAGCTTATAGCTTCTTTGATTTCTTTCACCATGCCAAGATTTTTGTAATGCCTGGCATTTAATAACAAAATTTTCCTTTTTATTGCTGGAAATTCTTTATCGAATTCTTTTAAGTGTTTTTTACGTAATTCTTTGATTTTCTTTTTAATGATCGAGTAGTCTTTAATTTTTTCTCTGACTACTTCGATTTCAAAATCTATTAAAGCAAGAACATCAACGCATTCGTTGTATTTTAAGATAGTTTTTAAACCCATTTCGCTTTCAAGCTTGCTGTTTGAATTTATTAATAACTTTTTGAATACATTCATTAAGCTATTTTCTTTCCTATCTATTCGATCTTGTGTTTCATCAATGTAGGCATTGAGGGAATTTAGCTTCACTAAATAGAATTCTCTTTCAATCAATAGTTGATCTAAATAACTTTTTGCCATTTTGTAAGTCTCAAAATGTTCGATTAATTCTTTTAGCTTTTGATAAGTAGGGCTACTCATTTCAAAAGAGTTTTACTATTGATTATTCTATTTATCTCATTGTCAATTTTTTCTATTTCTTTTCTGGCTTTCGTTTTGTCTGATCTCAGTGCTCTTAATTGTAGGTTAACTATGTCTCTTACTGTTTCTACATTTAGGATGACGTTAATTATTTTTTTTGAAAGCACCCAATCAGTAATTAAGTTATCGTAATAGATGGCCGTGAACTGTTCAAACTCAGAATATTCGCTGTAGTATTTAAGTCCCTTCACTTTAAAAACATCTTTTAACTCAGCTTCAAATTTTAACAGGAGCATTTTTGTTTTTACACTTTTCGCAGTTGATTTGTCGATGAGTGAAAATTTGTTCTTCTTTTTCTTTTGTGTTTCCACAAAAGATTTGCCCCAGATTTCTGTTCTCGAAGCTTTTCTTAGTACGCTTAATAATTTATTTATTTCTTTTCTTGCAACCAAACCAGAGGTCAAGGCTTCATCAATTTCTTTCAACAAACCTATAGTATGTTTATACTTATTGTGCGCAGCTTTAATTCTTCTACCTAGCTTAGGTTTTATTTTAATTAAAGCGTCTACTTCATTTTTTAAGAATTCTTTTAATTCTTTTTCAATGTTTAAATTGTTTGAAATTTTCGTTTTTAAGATCCCAATTTCAAATTCTATTAGTTCTAAAGAATCTATGCATTCATTAAAATGAAGAACGGATTTTAAATATTGTTGATTTTCAAGTGCAGACCCCTTTTTAGCAAGAATTTTTCCAAAAAGGGAATTCATTCTTCTTTCTTTTTTTGACAATGCGGTATAGCTTTGATCTACGTATTTCTCAATCTGTGCTAATTTCAACTCACATTCTTTTTTCTTTGTTTTGAGGTTTTTTAAGTGAGTCTTAGCCAATTTAAAACTGTAATACTCTTGTATGAGTTTTTTTAATTTAGTTTTTACAGGCATTGAAATCTTCTAATATGCTTTAAAAAATCAAGTAAAGAGGAGTAAATTTACCAATATCATTGGTTTTTATTCATTTTTTGAGCGATTTCATTATTTGGATAATTGTTAGCATTTCTTTAAAGCAGTGAAATAAAATGACAAAAAAGAATCGTTTTATTATTTTCGTCTTTTCCTTAAGTAAAAAATAATATGAGTCGATTTAAATTCATCCTAGTATTTGCGATTATTAGCCCATTTGCAAACTTCACATTGGCACAATCTTCTGACCGATGGCAGCAAAAGATTTCTTATGAAATGGAGATTGATTTTGATGTCAATTCAAATCAATACGCTGGAAAACAATTATTAGAATACACTAATAATTCTCCGGATGAAATAAAGCGAGTGTTTTATCATTTATATTTTAATGCCTTTCAACCAGGCTCTATGATGGACATCAGAAACAGAAATTTGCCTGATGCAGATTCTAGAGTTTCAGATAGGATTTCAAAATTAAAAGAAAATGAAATTGGCTTCCAAAAAATCAATTCTTTAAAGCAAGATGGTAAAGAAGTAAAGTATGAAGTTGTCGGGACCATTCTAGAAGTCGAATTAGCAAAATCATTAAAACCCGGAAAAAGTACAAAACTTGAGATGGATTTCCTAGCTCAAGTTCCTATTCAGATTAGAAGATCAGGAAGGGATAATAAAGAAGGGATTCAATTTTCTATGACACAATGGTATCCAAAACTTTGTGAATATGATTATCAAGGTTGGCATGCTAATCCTTACGTAGGAAGAGAATTTCATGGCGTTTGGGGAGACTTTGATGTTAAAATAAGTATTGATGATAAGTATACAATTGGGGGTACAGGATACTTGCAAAATCCAAAAGAAATAGGGCATGGCTACGCTGGTGTTGAACAGAAAAAAACGAGCGCATCAGGAAAACATACATGGCATTTTAATGCCCCAAATGTGCATGATTTTGCTTGGGCAGCAGATGCTGAGTACACACACACAAAGCTAGACCGAGATGATGGAACGACGCTTCATTTTATTTATCAAGAAAATGATAAAACTAAAGAAAACTGGGAAAAGCTTCCGAATATAATGAATATTGCTCTTGATCACATTAATGAAAAATACGGCAAGTATCCTTATGATCAATATACAATAATACAAGGAGGAGATGGTGGAATGGAGTATGCAATGGCTACCTTAATCACAGGTGAAAGAAGTCTAGGTTCTTTAGTTGGAGTTTCAGTGCATGAATTGTTTCACTCTTGGTATCAAATGATACTGGGAACGAATGAAAGTCTTTACCCATGGATGGATGAAGGATTCACAAGTTACGGTACAAATGAAACCATGGCTTGGTTGAGAGCGCAAGGTTTATTAGGTGAAAAAAGCATCACAAAAAACCCTCAAGAAAGATCCTACAAAGGTTATTTTAATTTAGTGGCAAGTGGAGTGGAGGAACCTATGTCTACGCATTCAGATCATTACGATACAAATTTTGCCTACGGACAAGCAGCTTATTCAAAAGGAGCTGTGTACTTAAATCAGATTTCTTACATCGTTGGAAAAGAAAATTTTGAAAAAGGAATGCTTAACTATTTTGATGAATGGAAATTCAAACATCCAAATCCAAACGATTTTATAAGAATCATGGAAAAGCAATCTGGTTTAGAATTAGATTGGTATAATGAATACTTTGTCAATTCTACCAAGACGATAGATTATGGCATTGTAGGTTTAGAAAAAGGTCAAAAGAAATCTTCTATAGTCAGTATGAATAGGGTCGGAAAAATGCCTATGCCTATTGACATCACAGTCATAGACAATAAAGACAAGGCGCATTATTTTACCATTCCATTAAGAATCATGAGAGGTTCAAAAACTCAAGATGGGGACATAGAACTTAAAGTACTAGAGGATTGGCCTTGGACAAATCCTACCTATTCATTTTCTTTACCTTTTAAATTAAAAAAGATAAAATCAATTGAAATCGATGCAAGCAAAAAATTGGCAGACATCAATGATGAAAACAATAAGCTAGAATTTAACTAAAATTCAGAATGGCCTAGACACTTTTATTTTACCAGAAGAATCCTACGATTACTGCGGTCACGATTAATAAAATGACACATAGTGTTCGATAATTTTGATACCATTTGAGTCCTTTTAATTCTTCAGTTTCAGAAGTATAAAGTTCTTTACTCCAAATGTAGTTTTCTAACTTATCATCAATCATGTCGCCATAATTTATTTTTGGATTTTCAGCAGCATCGTCTACGCTCGCCACTCTTTGGAATGTTTCAGCTTGTGGCGAAGTAAGTAAACTAACGATAATGTTGATAAGGATACAAACTACAAATAAGAAAAAGGTAAAGTGGAGAAAATGAACACTGTTTAAATAGCTGACCCATCCAGCAGCTTCAGTTCCTGCTGAATTGGCCGCACTTCCTAAAGCAGCGGCAATAACCATAAGTCCAGCAATTAAAAAGCCACCAATCAGGGCTGCAAAGGCACCATTACCATTGGATCGACGCCAAAATAGTCCAACCAAAAAAGTTGCGGCGACAGGAGGTGCTATGTACGAGAGTACTTTTTGTAAGTATTCCCAGAGAGAATCAAATGTTTCTATGATAGGTGCCCATAAGGTAGCTAAAACTACTAAAACTAAGGTTGTAATTTGACCCGCACGCACCAATTGTTTTGAAGTCATGGTTGGCCTCAATTTTTGGATAAAATCCATAGTCACTAGCGTGGAAGCTGAATTAAAAGTTGCAGAAACTGAAGACATCATGGCAGCCAATAATCCTGCAAGAACTAAACCTAAAATTCCTTTTGGTAATAAATTAAACAAAAGCAAAGGATATGTCGCATTAGGACAATCATTAAGATTTCTACAAATGTCACCATTAGGTAATTCATAATTCATGAAGCTCAGATCTAAGTCTGAGAAAATAAGAATGGCACAAGTACCTGGAAGAACCATCAAAAAGATAACTGGAAGTTTAAGAAAACCTGCAAAAATGGCTCCCCATCTTCCATGATTTATACTCTTTGCTCCTAGAACACGCTGCACCATAAATTGATTATTTGCCCAAAAATAGAAGCCTAAAATTGGTGCACCTAAGAGCAGACCTGTCCAGGGCATAAAGCCATCGTTAGCGGGCCGGACTAAGCTCAGAACTTCTTCAGCCGAACCAAGTTTTGCCCCATCATTTGAGGTTAACAGACCTTTAGAGGTCATGTCATTTAGCCCCTCGACCATACCTGCCCATCCTCCAACAGCTTCATGACTAAAAGCATAATATGCTACCATAATTGAACCTAAAATCAGGATGACAGCTTGAACAACCTCAGTTTGGATAACAGAATTCAAACCACCTGGAACGGTATACGCAGCAGCACAAACCGCTAAGATCCCTGCAATCATTAGGGTAGACATTCCTGGAAACATCAATTTTAAAATCACAATGCCAACGTACAAGCCTGCAGCTGTGTCAATAAGGACATTTCCAATAATCATTATGAAAGAAAAGTAATACCTAGATCTGCTATCAAACCTTCTTTCTAAAAATTCTGGCATAGTATACACCTTCGATTTTAGATAGAAAGGGAGAAAGAAAATCGCGAAGAAAACTAAGACTACTGAAGCAAGCCATTCATAATTGTAAACATGCGTGTTACTTTTGAAAGCATCGCCTGCTAAACCAACTAGGGTAGAACTAGATATGTTGGCTGCAAATAATGAAATACCTACAATAGGCCAAACCATGTTTCTACCCGCCAAAAAATATTCTTCAGAAGAATTTCTTTTAGCATGGTACAGTCCGTAGCCAATAATTATGACAGCATAAAGTACCATAATTATTATATCAAGAGTCGTTAGATTGAAATCATTCATTTTCTGTGGCTTATTGTGTGGTTTACAATAAACAAAAAAAAGAGCGAAGAATAAAACTCTTCGCTCTTGAAAGAAATCACCCGACTGCTATTATTAGCTCTTTTGGAGCATCAAATAGCAATAATCGACCTTAGGTCGATCTCAAACAATATAGTGCTAATTTTAAAAGATGCATCCTTTGCAAGAAGGTTTTATACGATCGGTCAAAACAATACCGTGTAACAAAAAATTGCTATTCAATCAATGATATAAATGTAGTTGCACATAAATTGAGATTTAATAATGTCACAGATACCACTTAGTTTATTATCTTTTTTTGATATATATTTAAACAATGAATATTAATATAAAGACTAAAATATCTGCACCTTTTAATGTACTGCTTGAAAATTTCAATCAAGAATTATTCTTATACTTGAAACCACCCCTCATGGAGGTCGATTTAAAACAATTTGATGGTTGTAGGAAAAACGATTCCATAATTTTGGAATTAAGTCATTTATTTGGAAAAAACACATGGGAATCTTTGGTTACTGAAGAAGCTAAAACAGATAAGACTTGGTACTTTATTGATGAAGGCAAAATTCTACCTCCACCTCTTAAAGATTGGAGACATACCCACATAGTCCACAAGATCAACGAAGAAGAATGTTATTTAATTGACGATATAAATTACAAGTCATCAAATGTTTTTTTAGATGTGATTTTATTCCCTGTCATTTATTTTCAATTTTGGTTCAGAAAAAATAAATACCAGCAATATTTTAAAATTAAAAGGAGCACATAATTGCGCTTAAGTTAATTTT
>CALDYJ010000014.1 GCA_937941095.1 uncultured Saprospiraceae bacterium
GACATCATTAGTGATCAATGTCTCGACGAAATCAAAGATCATGGTAAAGAGTTAGCTGACATGCTTAACATTCATTTTAGCAACAGTGTCACCGAAGTACATCTAAATGAATTTTGGGATCCCAGGAGAAAAAGGGAGTACCATAAATTTCAGGAAGGCTTAAAAGAAAATGCAACAACATTTTCGGTGGTAAGCAATGCCATGCAAGCTTCCAGTAGGACCATTGGAAAAATACTCTATGATAACTACATGGATGATTACATTCAAAGTACGGATGATGCCATTTGTATCCATCCCTATAGTTTTTCCAAAGGAGAACAAGACAACGTTGCTACCAACTATCTAAATCAAAAACCCGAAGAAATGTATTGGGGAGCTCCTCAAGGAAAATATCCATTGGTGGCAGATTTAGTTACTTGGAAAAATGCGAACTATCCAAACAAACCTATATGGATTACTGAGATAGGATGGAATTCATCTGATCCAGGTATGAGTGCAGAGATTCAAAGCAATTATACCATGCGAGCCTTGTTGCTAGCTATGGCTTATGGTGTTGAAAAAGTATTTTTCTATTGGTTGAAAGATACTCGGGACAGCTTATTTGGGACAACTGGGTGGTTAGACAGTAATTGGGTTCCAAAACAAGTTTACATCGATATGGAACAATTAATGAGTAACTATCAAGATTTTGAATTTGACAGCTGGTTATCTGGCCCTGGAAATAATCATGTAGCCATGCTATTAAGAAATGGAGCAAATAGGGTTCGGGTAGAATGGAATGCAGATAATTCCACAAGTGATGTCGGAGGAAATCAGGTGACTGGGAAGCCTTTATTCAATGTAATTATTGGTGGCAATCCGCCTCCTCCGCCGCCGCCGCCTCCTCCAGCGGTTCGAACCATTGATTTAGACACCTGCTTGCCAAACATTCAAGCGGGAGGAACCTGGTCCTATGGAATAGTTGGCACTAGCCCTAATTTACCGCAAGGAATGTCCTTACAAGGCAGCACGCTCAGCATTGATGCAAATGCTGCACCAGGTCATTATCCTTTCAAATACACTTTTGAAAAGAATGCAAATGTACCTGTACTAAGTGCTTGTCAAGCCATCCATATAAAGATTGGTGTCTAATATTCTTTTCTAATTGCTCATCAAACATGTTTACTTTTAAGTCTAAATGTTTGATGAGCTTTTTTTCTTGTATAAATGTAGCACACTTTAAATTTTAATAAACGAACCCATATGTGGACTTGAGTCAGTTCTTTCAATTTTAATAAAATAATAACCCGACTCCAAGTTTGAAACATCAATTTTGCCTGCAATGAAGTTGATGATAATTTAAACATTCCTCCAACATTACAAACTAAGTACAAGCTGAGCCAAGTGCAAAACTTCATCCCGTCTATCTATGATAGTGCTAAAGAAGTTGCATGCATTAATTCGTCAAGCGTAATTAAAAAAGTTCAGCTATACAAAAACAATGATCTATAGGCTTACAATGGAAATGAATGAATTAAAATAAGCCCTTGCAGTATTCCAGTTATTAAAAATTGCTAATGGAAATTATTAGATAATACTAAAACTAGGAATCTACTCTTAAAGGTTTAAAAATTCCACTTTGTAAAAATTGACAAAACCTTCTTAAGATTAAACAAAATAATTTCAATATAATCCGCGTTTATTTTAAAATCCATCCAATTGGAGTTTCATACTATACTATATTTATATTTTGTCTACTTACCTTTATTGATAGGAACCATCATTGGATTGGTATATTGGAGCAGATTTAAGCTGAGTGATCAAATAAATCAAAAAATTAAACCAATTATGATTGTGTTATTCAGCATAAATATAATGGCTTTTTTCATTTTTTTTTCTGGCGACACTCAGTCCCCATATTTTACAGACCACTTATCAGAGTTCAGTACAAACTATTTATTGAATTTGATTGCTAGTTTTATTTCTTTCATAGCTGTGTTTTTACTTTTTAAAAAGTCAAAGTTCAAAAGAATAAACGATACGAATCAGAAAGCCAGCAAAGTGATCATAAAGGTATTTGGCAAACTCGATTTTCTTCTAATCATCATTTGCCTTTATTTTGCTTGTAAGCTAACATTTGAAGCTTCATTATCTTCCATTTTTGCCCTAATAGGTTTTAGTAATGGCATTGTATGCAACTACCTATATAGTACTAAACAACACTAGCATCAGCTCTTAAAAATCCTAACATTCCTTTAACACTTTCACCATTCAACCTTTTAAATCCCTTGCAGTCTAAAAGCTGAATTCAATAATTTAACACACCGTAATTTTGCGATTACCTTTAAAAAATAAGACATGAAAAAATTAATCTTGTTATCCATCTTAAGCCTCGCTACCCTATTTGCCTTTGCTCAAAAAGGAAATGGAGATCCAGAAGCCCGCATTCAAAAGAAAGTAGATCACCTAAGTGATAAACTTTCACTATCAAAAGACCAGCAAATAGAAGTTAAAAACCTTATAATTGCCCAGCATGAAACAAGAAAAAAACCTGCCCAGAATTGGAGTGAACTGAGTGAAGAGGAAAAAGAAGATTTAAAAGCAGCACGTAAAGATGCCAGGGAAAGATTCGATACAGAAATGGCCACTATTCTTAATGCAGATCAAAATAGAATTTACAAAGAAATGCCTAAGGGAAAAGGGAAAAAAAGAGCGCATCACGCTAAAAGAATGAATGAC
>CALDYJ010000015.1 GCA_937941095.1 uncultured Saprospiraceae bacterium
AAGTCTAGATTTTTTTGCTTACTTTTTTTATCAATGAAAAAAAGTAAGAATACAAATAAAAAGTAAAATAATCATCCAAGAAGAAGATTACTATTTTTTTGCAAAAGATCAGGAAAGCAGACCTTTTCAATCACAGAAGTCAAGGGCAAAGAAAAGTGCTAAACAATAAAGAATGCATACAAGAGAAAAAAGTTACCGTCCAAAAAGAAAATTTCAAACTAACAAGACATCATCAAAATTTTGTGACATACAACATTTTTTAGATCTAACAACCCATTCTTTAAACCCCATACCTAATTTCTGCAAATAAAACTTATCTTAGAATAGACACAACCAACCAATACTTATTTTGACTAGAGAACAGTATTTAGCTATTTTCAAGAAGCTTCCAGCTTTAAGCATTTGTTTTTCCTGCAAAATACTTAAGCTAAAACTCTTGATTTTTATTTTTGCATTTTGAACGCTAAACACCAAAGATGAAAGATTAAGTAAATTGCAAAAATCACAAAACTTTCTCTGCTACTCGTAAGTAAGCCTCACAGATTTGATTCGTGTTAAACTATTCCATTCTCCATTGATCGCCGTCACTTCAACGATATAAGTTCTTTCATTTGTCATAGTGAAAGGAGTGCTATAAGTGTAATTTTGGAATGGACTGGATGATCCACTACTCGAAAAATCAGCAAAAACTAAAGTGCCACCGAAGTCATTGTAAGCATGACTACGTATCTTAATGTTCAAATCAGTTGAACTAACGTCTCGATAAAGGACTTCTATCTTTTTAATGTTAGTGCCTGCAGGGAAAGTAATTGGAATGGCAAGCGTACCATTGCCCGATAAGTAATGTGCACCTCCAGTTCCTATCTCAAATGGGTGATCATGAAGATCAACTGCTAAAAATTCTCCCATGCCCAACACAATTTCTTGTTCAGCAGACGTTTCTATTCCCACATATCCATCTGCATCTACTACTAAGTTACGAGTACCAGAGCCAGCTAGATCCGTTAATTTTAGTTGCTCATCTATCCGGACATCATCTGTAAAATATCCAGACCAATATTTACCAGAAGAACCTTCTTCGCGATAACTTAGATATCCTGCGTATAATCCATTGTATCTAGCACCTACCACTCCTGCTGTATTTCCGTAGTCATGATAATTATATCCTGCTACTCCCGCAGTATACCAATTCCCATAATCGTTGTATCCAATAACAGCACCATCGATACTCCCGGAAGCCCATCCTGTACCTCCGCTTTCAGGAGTCCCACTAACGCCAGAACGTAAGCCGTAAACACTTGATTTTCCTGGGCCAAAATCTCCTGATTCTCTAATGACTTCTAATCTTCTGTCTAAGATCGATCCTCCACCTTTGCCTCCACCTGCATCCGAGTTTTTCAATAAGCCTTGATTTTCTTTATAATTTGTTCTTTCTTTTTCTGTAGATACATTCTTATTTTGGTCTTGTGCATAGGTATACATTACCAATAATAAACTTGATATGATAGCAAGTCCAATCTTTTTCATTTTGGTTTTTTTAGGTTATACAAGGTTTTCATACATATATTCCTTTAGAATAGAAAAGGTAAATGAAGCAGAACGTTATTCTTTATAAGAAATGAATTCAATGGTGTTACAAGAGCAGCGCATTCTTCTTATTCTTAGGATTGGCAAAAGTTGCTACATTGCTCATAAGGAAATCAGCAATTCATTTTTTGTTGGATGACTTGCGGTCAATGAGGGAATTATGAATACAATAGAACAACTGGAAATTACTTAGGCTTAATACTATGCAATGTACGAACGGGGTTAATATTACCTTCAGGAAAATTGACCGGCTAAGACATGTCAATAATTATTGGAAACTTAAATGAAGTACTAGGTGGAATGATGATTTAATGCAGAGGCCCCTTGCAACTAATAGCACTAAAAAAAATCAATGCCTAATGTTGAGAGTCCTTAGGCTTTTTTTGAATTTGGGTTTCAAAAAAGCAACTGAATTCAAAAATTAACTTAAAAAACTCCTCGCACTATTTAAGGATGAATTAAAAAGATCTCTTTTCTGGATCTTTAAAATTGGTTTGAAGTTATAAGTAATGATGATATTAATTAATTGAATGGGCATGATTATAATATCCTTATAAGAAATTTTTGATCCTTCTACATCATTCCATTTACTTAAACTTACCTCATTAACTTGAGAGGCTAACTTTTTCTTCCCGATTTTATTTCTTAAGCGCATTAACATTTCAATGTCAAAAAGCCATCGACTTTTAAATTTTTTAGAAAATATAAAATGAGCACTTTCACGACTAAATACCTTAGCTCCACATTGAGTATCATTAATTTTCATACCTATAATCAATACAATTACCTTGTTAATAAGTTTGCTTAAAAATGCTCTGATGGGATTCCTAATTATATTTTTTTCCTCATGCCTAATCCTAGAACCTATTACCATGCTTTTTTTATGACCAGAAATTTCTAAGTTTTCAACAAGATTCTCATAGTCTTTAAATCCCGTTGCGAGATCAGCATCTAAAAATCCAATGTTTTTTGAACTTGTATTATTTAATACATAGTGGACTCCATTTCTTAATGCTTCTCCTTTGCCACGGTTGGATTCACAATTTACAAGATGGACTCTATTTGGATGTTTGCTTTTAAATTCGTTGAGCAACTCGAGTGTATTGTCTGAACTTCCATCATTGACGAAACAAATGGAATAATCATTTCTACTATTAATAAAGTCCTCAAAAGAATCTAAATCTATTCTATTTGCTTCATTATAGCACGGGATAATGATACTGTTATGATTCATGGTTATGGGATCTACTAATGTAAACAAAAGTAGGGGGTCACTTATTCTATTCAACTTTACTGCCATTTTTAAAAAAGTGACAGGCTATTCGTCATAATTAATATATTTTATTTTTTAATACATCTAATTACCCACTCATCCGTATAATAAGCATTAAAATTTGGCAATTAAATTGTTAAAAGGCTCTAAATATCTATTTTATTTGGCTTTGCTGCTAGTATTGATACTGCATGCAACGACCCTTCTATTTACCTATCCCTTTACATATGATGCCTTTACCCATATATTTTTTGCCGATCACTATTCTAACAATTGGTTTGACAATTGGAATTATAAGTGGTATGCAGGTTTTAATGCCATTTCATATCCTCCTTTAGTCCACCAGATTATAGGCTTGTTTTCAAAATTAATAGGATTGCAATGGGCATTTTATGTTTGGAGTTTGTTGGTTTTGTGCTTTTTAGTCAGAGGGATATATCATTTTGCTTCCTTGTGGGTAAATGAAAAAGCTGCAGCGCTAAGTGCTGTCCTATTTGTATTCACAGGAAGCTTGGTCGAGGCTTTACATTTTTTTGGACAAGTACCTTTTCTTACGGGTATGGCCTGCCTATTAAATGCTTGCCCTTTTTTGTACAAATGGATTCTAAGAAAACAAAGAATTTATTTGATTTTGACCCTTTCCTTGCTTACCGTAAATGCAGCAGCTCATCATGTGACCGTTATTTTTGGTATGGCATTTTTTATTTTTCCGACAATTGGTTTAGCGCTTTACGATAGAACAATTCTTAAAATTGAAGAAAAAGGCAAAATTCAACTTAAACATATTTGGAATGAACTAGTCCAAAATTTTTGGTCCTTAATTGGATTTGGAATTGCTGTCCTAGTTTTAATGTTAATTGTTATCCTCCCATATTGGATTATGGCTGGAAGTGATCCCATCGATCAAGTTTCAATTCCACACGGTTCTAGAGAATCTTTTATAGAAAAACCAATGTTGGGGATCGTGTTCTTTCTTATCCCCTGGGGTTTGATGCTTTTTTCAATCCCTTATATTTTTCTTTCTTCTTTTCGTAAAAGAAATGTTTTTTTAGGCCTTTCACTGATATTGCTTTTTATTCTAGGTTTAGGTGGTACCATCAGTCTTCCAAGATTAATATTGGGAGATACCGCATTTGATATTCTCACGATGGATAGATTTACTTTCTGGGCCACCATTTTGAGTCTTCCTTTGTTTGCAGAATTTATCATAAAAGTATTTAGTAATACTTCTTATGTTGGAAAAATGTTTAGAATTTTTAGAAAAGCAATTTTAATATTTTTCACGATTGGAACTATTCTTTTCAGCCTATTTATAATCAACTTAAATCAACTTAATTCTTTTCAACCTGCCAAAATTGACCCTGATCCAATCGTTAAATTTATGGATGCCGATCAACATAAAAGCTGGAGATATTGCACCTTAGGTTTTGGTGATCAGATGGCATGGTTAGCTACTAAAACAGATGCACTCTCAATAGATGGAAATTATCACTCGGCAAGAAGATTGCCAGAGATGACATCTAGAGCCATTGAAAGAATTGAAAATGCTAAATTTAAAGGCGAAGAAGGCTTAAAATCGCTAAAAGAATTTTTGACCATCCCTGAGAAGTTTAATTTAAAATACATCTTTTCCAACGATAAATTTTATGATCCGATTTTATTTTTCACAGGCTGGAATAAAGTAGTCCAATTAGAAAATAAAGTAGTAGTCTGGGAGCGACCCGATATAAATCCATTAAAAAAAATATTGCCTCGGCAGAATATTCCACTTTATCAAAATTATTTGTGGGGAATTTTACCCTTGTCAAGCTTAGCTATTTTCTTGTTGATATTTCTTTATTACTTGATCTTTTATAAAAACACATTTATAAATGACAAGGCAATTCAATATGCTAAATCTTTTGTATGGTTGAAAAATGTTAAAGCATTTTGGCTAACCCAATTCTCTTGGATAACCATAATCTTTTTGTCTTTTTTTGGTTATGCCTGGACTGTAAATGTTGAATTAAATGATCGATCTGATGCTTCAAAAGTGTTAGATAATTATTATGACTTTTTAAGCATAGATAAAAAGGAGAAGGCCTATAATCTTTTAGATGCTGCTTCAAAACCTAGTTATGATCAATTTCTATTGGACTTAAATGTTTCGGATGGCATAAGATCCTCCTATGCAATTTATGACAGCCTACTATTAAAAAATAAGATTTACTTTACTAAAAATAAAGTCAAAGCAACATACGATCTATACCTAACCACTTCTGTAGGAACTTATATCCAAACTGAAGAACATGACTTGACCAAAATAAATAATAGCTGGTCTATTGTATATAAAAGTCCAGAAAAAAAGATTCCTCCAGACCTTTTTTATAGCAAAGCTGATTTGAATTTTCGTGGTCAAGGGAGAAGAAAAATCGATACAAATCATACAAGAAAAGAGGACATCTTAGATAGACCTGAAGCCTATATCTTAAATGCTTCTCTTGTAAAAAAAGACAAAAACTATTTTATTCTAGGTGAAATTCAAAACATAGATCATATTCCTTCTTATTTGGTTGTTGAAGGAATATTGAAAAATAAAAAAGATGAAATCATTGCAAAATACAATTGTGCTGAATTGCTCAAACATAGAATACTCCCTCAAGAAAAAACAGTTTTTAGGATAGATTTTGAACGAATTTCAAAAGAGGATCTAATTGCTTGGAATACAGACTTAGTAGATGCCAAGTACAAAAAATATTTTTCTGAGGAACCTCATTCATTTGAAGTTTTCTTGAGAACTACAATGTGTGATAAAATACCTTATAAAAATGTTGGTTACGACGATTTAATGTTCGAAGCGAATAAACTCAAAGCGAATCTTGTAAATACAGGTACCAAAGACATTACTATTCCCCAGTTATTGTTAGCAGAATATAACAACGAAGATAAAATTGTTTGGGTATCTTCTATGTTTTTAAAAAGTAATATAAAAGCACAAAAAGAACTTGACTTTTCGATGGATCTCGACAATAATGAAATCAAGATTTTGCAAAATGCAAATCCTGATAACCTTTATGTAAATGGAATAAGTAAAAATGAACATGAAAAATTTGATGAAATTAATAATCATATTCTGGAAGACCAATCGAGTGTGCTAAACTACAATGGAAAGAAATATAAATTATTTATAAACTCTTTTGTATTCGAATGAATTTAATGAAATCATACTTGCTGATTCTATTAACCTTAAGTGTAGTATTATACTTAGCCATTACTTTTTTGGCTTGTTCTGAAAAAAATATTAAGAAAATAGATGTAAAGCGAAATGTACAACTAAAGGTATCACCCCTTTCGAATTCATACAATGCAGGTGATGTAGTAAGACTTAAATTGGATGGTACTAATATAAAGGGAGAATCAATATTTATTTTTTGGGAATCCGTTTTAGGAGATAAAATTTTTACACAGAAGATGTTACTCGATGACATGATCTTTAGCTTTCCTAAAGAGTTATGCAAAAAGAGTGGGAGTGTAAACATAAGAGTTTCTCATAATGGAAAGATAATAGCTAGGACGAAAACCTCAATCAAGGCCTTAAATGCTAAACATAAAATGGATCCTTTTATTGGCCCCAAATCTATTGGAGTAGATCATAACATTAATTCAATGCTAGTATGCTATGCAAAAGATAAATACGGTAATCCAGTTGAAAATAATACTGAGATATCTTTTCATTTTCAATCCATCAAAGATGATCAACAGACAGTTGTTTCAGAAACAAATAACTTGATTGCCTATATGTTTTTTGAAAACCCTAAAGAAACTAAAAAGTATTTGATTGGAGCTAATTGTGGTGACGCCAACATGGTAGAACAAGAAATATATTTCTTTAACGGCCCGCCCGAAAATGTAAGTTTTAATTTAGTTGATTATTATCCTTATGCCGATGACCGGCACTTGATTCATCTAAGAACGAATTCAGTTAAAGATGCTTATGGAAATGTGGTGGCAGATGGGACACTTATTGATTTCATTGTCAAAGAAAATAACATTCAAGTTGGACTCTTTAAATCTTACACTATAAGTGGAATTGCTAATGTTTTTATTAATAATCCTGATCATCCTACCAAGTACACTATTACTTCAACAAAAAGTGATGAGGAGCAAGAACTGATCTTGCAATTTGAAGAAAACATCATCTCTTGCCCGATAAAACAAAGTGGAAGAAAATTAACTATTGGGCCCGTTATTGCCCACCTAGGTCAGTTTGTATCTGATGGGACTATAGTTAATATAAAAATAAATGATGAAGTACATGGAATCCAATTGGATAATGGACTGGCTACTTTTGAGCTTAATGAATATTATTCTGAGAAATCCAAAACATCTGCCTTAGTAAGTGTTGGTAATTTTGAAAATAAAGTGAATATCGAGTGGTAATGAAAAATTATAAACATATTTGCTTGATACTATTTGGATTGTCTTGTGCAGTCTATTTTTACATGAAAATTGCTAGTCCCTTTGCTAAAGATTTTAGTAAAGAATACCAGGAAAAAAGAACCTTTTATGAAAAATTAAAAAATCACTATCCTGTAATTAATTGGAAAGAAAAGGATGTTATAGGCTGCCCACTGAGCGAAGAAGAAAAAAAGGACATCATGTCCTCTTACAGAGAAGCATGGTTCTCTTGGAATAAAATGTTGTTGACACATGAAAGTTATGGGATACAAGACTACTTCTCAAAAGAACTGTTAGAAGATTTTGAACTATTAAAAATTAATAAAGAAAATGATTTTAGAATTGAAAGAATTGATCTTGAACACAATATAGAACCGTATTTGTACTCTTTGGATAGGCAAGTGTTTGCATTTAAAGATCGAATGGTTAAGATCAGAAAAAGAACTTACAAGGGGAAAGAATTGATCAGTACAAGAGAAGATTTTATATCTTATGAAGTTCTTATGATCCTAGAATATGGTAAATGGAAGATTAAACAAATGAAAATTATTGAGAATGATTCAAAAGTTTTGCTCTTACTTAAAAAGAGCAAAACAAGAAAAGTTGAAAGCGATGCTTTTTTAAAAAATCTTTCTCATATAAAGGATATTGTCGGCATCAATTATTATCCAAAAGATAGCCCATGGATGGAATTTTGGGAAAACTTTGATGTTGATGTTGTAAATAATGATTTGAAAGAAATTTCTTCCTTAGGTTTTAATACTATAAGGATATTTGTACCGAATGATGGTCTTGTTAAAAATATGTCTTTTTATGACATTATAGAAAAAATGGAATCTCTATTGAAACTTGCAGATGATCACGGTCTAAAAGTTTTACCTACTTTGTTTGATTTTCCAAGCTCTTTTGATTTTGATAGCTATACCTATTATGAAAGACAGCTCATGGCTATGCTTACTCATTTTAAAAACAATGAAATCATAATTGGATGGGATTTAAAAAACGAACCCGATTTAGATTTTATAATTCATGGGGAAAGTAAGGTCTTGGAGTGTTTAGATTATTTAATTGATCGGGCTCGTATTTATGATGATAAACATCCAATCACAGTTGGATGGGCTGATGCATCTCATGCTTTGTATTTTGAAAATAAGTTGGATTTTGTTTGTTTTCATTTTTACGACAAACCAAAACAACTTCGAAATGTGATCGAGCGTATAAAGTCTAATACTGAGAAACCAATATTGCTTGAAGAGTATGGTACACCTTCATATCCCTTTTCCTATCCATTGCTAAAGAATAAACAAACTATCCAAGCTGCACAAACAACAACGGTTTTAAATATTTGTAAAGAATCGAATATACCTTTTATGCTTTGGACCTTTTATGATTTTAATGAATTACCATACAAGGTTTTTTCTTGGAAAAAATGGACTGAATCAAAACAAAAGCATTACGGCCTAAAAGACAAAAATGGTTCTCCTAAAGAGGTTTATTACAGCATTAAGAATCAATTAGTACCTTCTGAAGTGGATTAGCTATGTCTTCTATTTTCATCTTTATTTGACTGTAAGTTTTAATTCTGTGGTAAATGAATAATGATGCCAATAAGAGACACATCATGCACAACTGAATAGTAACTACTTCTTGAATGCTTTCATGCCTATGCTGAATAAAGATAATTTGGACAATGCCTATTATTAAGCTTATCCAAACTGGTAAATAATTGTCAAGAGAAACATGATAGTAAACAAAAACTGTAGCACAAGAAAAAATAGTTATACTTAAAGCATATTGCCAAAGTAAATTTGAAACGCCTAAATATGCTTCACCAAATAAAATTCTTACAGCTGTAGTATCAAAAGCATAACATACAAAGCTTATGCTTAATCCAAAGGCAAAAACCAAAAACATAGATGACCAAAATAAATGTTTATGGGGTTCTCCTTTTTTTTCCAATTCAATTACTTTAGGAAATAAAACTGTTATGGCGGTAAAGGATCCAAATAGTATAACCAAACCTACCAATGATATCGATGAATATAATCCTGCGTCAACATCTGAAAAAAAGTGCTTTACTTGAAAAATGCTGCTGTTTACGATCAAAATTCGACTAAATTCAAACAATGCAATAGAAAAGAAGATTTTCCCAATCTTGCTAATTCCTTTAAGATTAAATGACATGGAACTTTTTGCTAAAAACTTTCTATGCAACCAAGATGTCAATATAAAAGATAGGATGAAACCAATGGAAATGCTTTCTATTATAGCTTCGGGTTTGAAAAGTATTAATATATACAGTGCACTGATAGTACAAATTGCCCTGATAAGCATCTCCTTAAAATAAGTATCTATTAGTTTTATAAATTTCTCAGCAGATTGATAAAATCCTCTTTTGACACAAAGTTTGAAATAAAAAGGTATACCAAGTATTAAAATGTATAAAGATAAAGAACTGTCAAAATTTAAAAATTTACTTACGAAAGGAACTGTAAAGATTAGGCAGACAGAAAGTACTATGGAAAATACATTTGTAAAATTATATATCCTTTGAACAAATTTATCTCTTTTCTCTTCTCCTTTTGATACTGCTACTTCAGAACTAATCTTGGCAGTTGTCATTTGTAGTGATAATGCAATAAATGATAGGAATAAAACAATAGAAGATATAATATGCGCAGTTGAAAAATCTGCTGGCCCTAAAATTCTTCCAACAATAAGAAATAGAAAATAATTTCCCAAGTTGACTATTACAGTTGCTCCAAAAAGAAAAACAACAAGTCCGTATTTTTTAATTATATATTGGCCCATAAGCGTTTTAAACCATTTTTAGTAATAGTTATTTATTTTTTGGGCTGCATGTTTGTAGTAAATAGGGGATGGCGTATTTATTCGCTAATTAAAAATTTATCTCCTATAATTCTTCCTTCAGATGTGATGATTTGAATAAAGTAAAATCCTTTTTCCATGTAGCTTAGTTTCTTTAGGCTAATTTCGTTCATACCCTTTAAGAAAATCCCTTCCATCTGATCTACTTGTTTACCTTCTGCATTAATAATCGAAAGAGTATAGGTCTCATCAGTTTCTGATGAGATTAAACAACGTGCTGTATCGTTAAATGGATTAGGTTGAATACTAATATTATTCAAGTTTTCAGCTTGACTTGAAGATTCATTTTTATCATTATTGAATGACAAGTTATTCAAGTTAATTTCAATATCCTTTGGATTATTTGATTGGTGTTTATACTTGAAATGAATAGATTCTATCTCTTTCCAATCAATAGGCATCTTCGATATGAACTCATCCTTGCTTAGCTTGTATTCATGAGACTCTTCGTTTAATATGATTTGTGTTCTAGCTTGATCGTCCCAATTTTCTATTTTATGATTTATAAGCGACACTTCCAAAATGACATTACCACTTGCTTCAAAACTTAAAAAATTGTATTCATCTAAATCTTCAGGGCTAAACTTGATGTTTATGGATCTATAAATTGACAAATTCTCAGAGACCTTTGCTTTAAGTGAAATGTTTCTATTTAATTTATAAGAAGTTTCTTCATCGATTGATTGTGAATCGTTATTGTTAATCTGGTAAACTGTTAAATGATCAACATCTTCATTATAATCAACTCCCCATATTCCATCAGCAATAAATAAGTCATCGACATCACCTTTCTCACTCGTCATTCTAAGGCCTACATTAAAAGCACTTTCTAATGGAATTACAAAATGTTGTTTTATAGATCCATTCATTTCAAAGGTTTCCATTACATGTTCTTTTTCGCCAAGTTCTGTGAGCGTTTTATTACCTTCAATTCGAATTTGTTTGCTGTTATTTTTATTTTTTACAAACATTTTTAGATCACCATTTTTTAGCTCGGCATGACTAATGTATACCCTTGGTGGAATTCCGGTGTTTATAGTTCTGATGGGTGCTATTTGATTTATTTTTTCAATACTTTTATTTAGCATCAGGTTCAAATGGTTTATACTGTTCGCCCAAATCTGCATATTTACAAAGGCTCCTTCTTTTTGAGTATATTTTTCTTGTTTCCAGTAATTTTCAATATGTGAATTACCTTCTTCAAAATGTATAGAAAAGCTCAAGGCGTATTCTTTTATACCATTTCTTTGCATGATTTCTGCCATTATCAATTGCTTGTCTTCATACAGGATTGTAGATATGTCTGTAATTTGAGCCCCATCTAATCGATCACAGATAGTTTTAGTATGTTCGTACACTTCACCTTCTGTTTTGAGTAATAATGTACTTGCTACTCTTTTAGAATCTTTATATACATCGGTCGCGAAGACATCTGTAGCATTAGTAAGCTGAATGAGGTCAGTAGGAGTGCTTATGAATGTCTCACTTTCTGGAATTGTATTTTGGACAATAAATGCTCTTAAATCAATTTCATTTCTTACATTTTTTAACTTATTAATACTTTGTTCATATTTTAGAAAATCCTTTTTGTCTACTTTCCTTTTTCTTCTTGCATTGTTTCTTTTAGCAATCGCTACTACCATATTGTCATTGCTCTCTAATCCACCTTGATTTGATGTAGTCGTGCTACAGTCAGGGTCAAGATCATCGATAAGACCATCACCATCGTCATCTAAACCATTATCGCAAACTTCAGTGCAATATGAAAAGGCTTGGCATTCTGAATCCATGCAATCAATCTTTCCATCACCATCATCATCCAAACCATTATTGCAAATTTCCACTATACATAAATTTGATTTTTCACAATCAGGGTCATCACAGTCTAATAATCCATCACCGTCATCATCTATTCCATTTTTACAACTTGTTTCAAATGTAGAGTTAGCCATCAAACAGTTTAAACCGTCTAACCAGGAAAAATTACCTGTGGCATTTAGTACTTCTGTTGCTTGAAAGTTAGTTACATCAAGTGAATATATCTTTCCACTCACACCATTTAATGCAAAAAGACCTCCATCACTAGTTGACCACATGGAGCCATAGTATCCGACTTCCTGATTTATTGGACCTGCTAAATTATATTTTTTGACATCTTTTGTATTTACATTTATTTCTATAAGTTCATTTTCATTGCTCACTGAATAAAGTAATCCGTTTATTCTACTAAAAGCAAAATCAGTTCCTCCTGGATATAAAATACCCGTCGATTTGTATTCAGGTTCACTAACATTGACGTCAACAAACATGATTTCTGAATCATAGTTTGCTTGGTAGAGAATACCATTTTGATCAAATGCACCCATAAAGTATACATCGTTTGTAGTATGCCATAAACCCAAATCTTCAGATTTTCCGTTTTGATTTATCATAACTAAGCGAGGTGAAGATCCATTTCCTGTTTTTGCAGATGCATATATATGTCCATCTTTATGATTGAATGCTGCTCCATTAATTTCGCTGACACCTTTCAGCTTAAATAAATTTGTATAAATACCATTTTCGACAGATAGGGTACCGAAGTATTTATTGTCGAATATAATATGAAGGTTTTCGTCACATTCATAGCAAAAGGTAGAATTTATGCATTCTTGATCAAGGCAATCTATTTTGCCATCTCCATCGTCATCTACTCGATTCCAGCATATCTCAACCTGTGAGTAAGTCGTTTGAATTCCTAGTAAACAAAAGGCAAAAACTAAATTTGTAATTGATATTTTCATGGTATATGGTTTATTCTCTCATGCTTTAAATTTCAAAATTGTTGCCATAAAGTAGATCCGTTTGCACTATCGTATGATTTATTTTCAAATATTAATTGCTGTTATATATATCCGGTGCATTTCCAGAAAATAAAAGATTACTTCTTTTGTCAATTTATGATAAATATTAAATTGTAGCCCTGACTCATTTAAACCAAGGTGATATGGATGAAATGCTTAATGAAAAATGTAATACGTTGTCA
The DNA here is from genome assembly GCA_937941095.1 of uncultured Saprospiraceae bacterium. Classification (GTDB taxonomy): domain Bacteria; phylum Bacteroidota; class Bacteroidia; order Chitinophagales; family Saprospiraceae; genus JALZVN01. The sequence goes on from CALDYJ010000015.1 coordinate 13,212, forward strand.
CAATCCATAGAATTGAAAAGTATTTTTAAATGTAGAATCCCACCATGAATCACAAATGCTAGTTTTATGTGCATCCACTCTCGATGCTTGAATATAGATTTTAACACTTAAAGTTTAGCATTTCCCATATTTCGCTTTACATTTACTTTCCAACCAAAAACCCATCCCGCCGATTTCATTAACTAGAGGATCTAATTAGTACCAATCTTTGATTGGTGTACGTTTATGAGCATTCCCCTCATTCCCAATTTAGGTCCAGTTTAAAATTGACTTTTAAAGTTTATTCTTTTAGTCTTAGCCACTTATAGCTAAGAATAAATTTAAATGTATGGGCAAAATGTATAAACCATTTCTTTTCCTTTTAATATTCATTCAAGGATCGCTAAACGTATTTTCTCAGTGTGATAACCAAATACCATTTCACTTTGTAGACCTTACAGCCGATTTGAATAGTGCCGTTACTTTGACTGTCGGAAGTCAAAATGCCTTAAAATGTTGCAATGATCAGGCTGATGGCATCGAATGTGAAATAATACAAATTTGGCTAAATTCAGAAGCTCAAGGGTTCCAAATAAGCGCTGATAAAAACGCTTGTTCACTCTCTTTGTATGAAGGAGCATCCTGCCCTTTGTTTGTGGAACTAGATTTATGTGACCCTATTTGTGTAGCTGAGAATAATCTACAATTTACCTTATGCAAAGAAGGAGTACTGGAAGAGAGTTCTTTAACTTTCAGATCTATTGCTTGTTGCTTAGGACAACCATTTTTATTTGGACAACCTTGCGCCGGTAGTAGCTTTACTTTAAGGTCAAATGTAACAGACCCCAACACAAGTTTTGAATGGTTTGATGAAGAACCGGTAAATGCTTCCATTTCTTCTTTTTCAAATGAAGCTAGACCAACTGTTTCGGGTTTAGAAGCTGGCTCCTATACTTTTTGGCTGATTTTGAAGAATGCAGATTGCGAGACTGAACCAATGCCATTGACCATAGAAGTATTACCAAGTCCTTCGGTTACTGCAAGTATGTCAGGAGGAGACTGCGGAGAAAATATACAACTAATGGCAGAAGTAGATCCACCTGGTGATTATACTTTTCTGTGGTCTGGACCAAATAATTTCTTTTCCTCTAGTCAAAATACAGAAATCATTGAACCGGATCAATCTTCTATTGGAACCTATGTATTAAATGTGTTTAGTAATGATGGTTGTAATGCCCCAACGGCAAGCATCGATATCTTGGAAGTAGAGGAATTTAATCAAGAACTTGATATTTTTAGCACTGCACTTTTTATTTGCGAAGGTCAAGAACTTACTCTTTTTACAAACTTAGTCGCAGGTGATGACATCACCTACACTTGGACACATACTAATCTTTTAGGGCAAGTTCAAACCTATACGACCACGAGCCCAACAATAATTTTCGATGTAGCAAGTGAGACCCAAAATGGGGTCTATAGCGTTAGTGCCTCAAATGGAAATTGTAGTACTGATCCATCTCCGTTATTTGAAGTAGAAGTGCAAGTGATACCAGTGCCAGTTATCAATGCTCAAGATTCTTATTGTTCAGGTGATGACATTGTGCTTTCAAGTTTATTAATAGATGGTGCAACTTACTTGTGGACAGGCCCGAATGGTTTGACTTCAAGTGATACAGATTTTATCATCCCAGCTGCTGGTCTCAGTGATGCAGGTCTTTATGCATTGCAGATTAATTTAAATGGATGCAGTTCTGAACTTAGTACCATTCAAATTGAAATTACCGAAGGAATAAGTGAAACTCTAAATATATTCAGTACAAGTTTTACATCTTGTGAAGGAGATGCTTATACTTTATTTACAAATTTTATTGATGGAACTGATATTGTATATGCATGGACGCACATTAATCTGATGGGACAAAGCCTCACATTTACTACTTCTGAACCAAGCTTAGTTTTTAATGAATTAAGTATGGAACAAGCTGGTGTTTATTCGGTGATTGCTACCAATGGAACTTGTGAAAGCAATCCGGCAGAATTATTTGAATTGGAAGTATTTTCTTTACCAGCAGCTCCTCAAATAGTAGGGGAATCTAATTTGTGTGAAGGCGATAACCTCTTGCTTACCGCAAAAGTCACTGATCCATTGCTTACATTTGATTGGTCAGGCCCAAATGGTTTTACTTCTAATGAAACTACTATTGATATAAAGAATCTTCCATCTTCTATGGCAGGACCTTATACATTACAAGTAAGTTCCAATGGCTGTAATTCAGAAACCACAATAGTGAATGTTCTCTTAAATCCAATTCCACCATCTTTTACTATTGCAAATGATGGCCCTGTATGTGAGGGCGATAGCATTAAATTCTTTGTCCTGAATGCTGATGCAGCGTTTATTTATACATGGATTGACGCTCAGAGTAATACAACTTTAGGTCAAGGTGAAGAAATTAATTTAGCACCCAATTTAATAGAAAATGGTCAACTAATTTCATTGCAAATTGCAAATCAAGAAGGTTGTATCTATGACGCATTAAGTGTAAACGATACTGATGGACAAGCAGAAATTGAAATAATACCTGTACCATTAGAATCTGCAGATGCTGGTCAAAATGGGATTTCTTGTGATGGAACTTATGGTTTAGAGGCTATCGAACTTTCCCTATCTGGGAATGCATTTGGTTTTTGGTCAAATGTAAATGGAGAAATAATGATCGATGATCCTCTAAACCCAAACACTACTGCTTCTAATTTAAACATTGGAGAAAACATTTTGCTCTGGCAAATTGAAAACGATGTTTGTGGCATCGTTTCTACTGATACATTACTAGTTACTTATATCGAAGCGCCAATTTTAGGCGATGACGAATTCATGACTTCATCAAATACCACTTTAGAAAGCATTGATCTTTTTACAAACGATGAATTTATAAATGAATTTTTTATAGTCAGTGAAATCAGTAAAAGCGATTTAGGTGAGCTTCTAGAAAATGGAGATGGCACCTATGAATTTATACCCAATCAAAATGCTTCAGGTACTGCATCTTTTGTTTATACAATATGTGCGATTGATTGCAGTGACTTTTGCTTTGATGCTAATTTAAAAATCAACATAGAAGGAAATACTGATTGTCTTTTTCCAACAGTAATTACTCCAAATGGAGACAACTATAATGATGCATTAAGTATATACTGCATAGAATCATTTGAAGGGTCTAGCATCCAAATATTCAATCGGTGGGGAGAAACAGTCTACGAAAGCATGGATTACAAAAATGACTGGGAAGGTACTTACAATTCAGAACCATTACCAGTAGGAACCTACTTTTATATTTTAACTATGAATGATGAAGGAAAAACAAAACACAATGGCCATGTCTATTTACAAAGATAAGGTGATAATGTGTTGATGTGGCAATGCGAAATTTTAGAGTGCCCGAAAGACAAAGGACTAAAGATGAAAACCTTTATGTTTCAAAAAATAAAAAAAACATGAATAAAATAATACTATTCTTGCTATCATTTATAATAATCTGTACGACACTTCGTGCTCAGCAAGATCCACATTATACCCAATTTATGTTCAACAAGTTAGCATTTAATCCCGCTTACGCAGGCTCTGCAAACGGGACATGCTTAACAGGTTTGTACAGAAATCAATGGGTCGGATTTGAAGGCCATCCCATAACCCAAGTGTTAAGTGCCCATACTGCTTTAAGAGATGATAGAGTAGGGCTTGGCCTTTCAATGGTTAGGGATAGAATTGGACCGAGTACATCGATAAACATCCAAATGAGTTATGCTTATAGAATAAAAATTAATAAAGGAAATCTAGCCTTTGGCTTAATGGGAAGATTCCATGACTATAAGCTAGATTTTTCTGATTCTGACACAAATGATTCATTTGATTTACTTTTAGATGCTGCAGATACGAATCGCGCACTGATAAATGCTGGTGCAGGCGTATACTATGAAAATGATTATTTCTATGCAGGCTTTTCTGTTCCTAGATTAATCAAAAACGACATTAGCCTCCTACCAAATGATGCTGGGAACATATCGTCTACCGGAACGGAGGAATCACATGCCTTTTTAATGCTTGGTGCATTGATCCCGTTAAGTGAAAAAATAAAATTTAAACCAGCAGGTATTTTAAAATATGCTAATAATGCACCGTTGAATTTTGATATCCATGCAGGCCTTCTTTTTAATAACTTAATCCATGCAGGAGTAAGTTACAGATTAGGAGAAACCAGCATTTCAAATATGGGAGAGTCATTAGATTTTGTTTTGCAATTATACCTAAATGAATATTTCACCTTAGGCGGTGCATTTGATTTTACTTTGTCTGAATTAGCAGATTTTCAAACAGGTAGCTTTGAAATATTAATGAAATATTGCCACCAAAAAGAAAGAGAGAAAGTTACGAATCCTCGATTCTTTTAAAGAAAAGATGATTGGATAATGTGATAATGTGTTGATGTGACAAAATGAAATTTTAGAGTACCCGAAAGACCAAAGACCAAAAAAAAATCAGAAAAACGATAAGTAATGAATTATAAAAACTTTGTGAAGAACTGTTTAGCCCTGAGTTTTCTATTGCTTACACTCGTAAAGACAGACGCGCAAATAAAAGATGCCGAATCACTCTACGAAGATTACGGCTATAAAACATCAACCATCATTTACGAAGACTTACTAGGTCAGCATGGGGAAGAACTAAGCATTGATAACATGCGTAAAGTTGCAAATGCTTATCGCTTAGTGCACGATACTGAATCTGCCGAAATTTGGTATGAAAAAGTGATCCATGAAACTAAGATGCCATTAGATTATCTACACTTTGCTCAAGTATTACAGAGTAATGGTAAGTCTAATGCAGCAAGAGAATATTTTCTAAAGTACGATGAAAAAAAAGGTGGAGGAGACGCAAGAGGTAAACGATTAGCCATGGCAATAGATCGTATGAATCAAATGTCTGAAAATACTGGGATCTTAAAAAATGTTTCATCCATCAATACCCAGAAGTTGGAATTCAGTCCAAACTATTTTGAGGATGGAATTGTCTTCGTGAGTACAAGAAAATCTTCAAAAGGCAAAGCTCGAAAAGACATTTGGATAAATGATTATTACATGTCTCTCTTTTATGCACCGCTTGACGATGAAGGTAAGCTTGGTGTAGTAAGAGAATTTTCTACCCAATTGAATACTCATTACCATGAAGGCCCAGTGGATTTTAATAATAATGCTGATGTCATTTATTTTACCAGAAATAATTACAATAATAAAAAAGTAAAAAGAAATAGTAAAAACGGAGTCTTCCTAAAAATATTCACCGCTAAAAAAGAAGGTGCTAATTGGAGTGAAGCAAAAGAACTTTCCTTTAATACAGAAGACTTCGATGAATGTCATCCAACACTTTTTCCAGATGAAAAAACAATGATATTCGCCTCTAACAGGACTGGTGGACATGGAGGTATGGATTTATACCTAAGTAATTTTGAAAATGGAGATTGGTCAAATCCAATTAATTTAGGCCCGCAGGTTAATACAGAAGGTAATGAAGCATTTCCTTTTATGCACGAAGACGGAACCTTATACTTCGCTTCAGATGGTTGGGGGGGGATAGGAGGACTAGATATTTTCTCTACCAGACTAGATGGAGAAAAAACGCAATGGTTAAAACCTACCAACATCGGTAAACCATATAATTCACCAAAAGATGATTTTGGTTTTTCAATGAATGTATTAGGAACCGAAGGTTACCTCTCTTCAGCAAGAGAAGGCAATGATGACATCTATTCATTTGTTGCTCCCGAAGGAAGTATCAATAAACCTTCTGCTAATACCATTGAATCTACTATTCTAGCGCGAGGAAAAGATGGAAAACAAATCAGCGATGTTGCATTTACCATCATTGCTAAAAACATGAAAACTGGAGAAATTTCAGAACAAGTGCTAACAAGCAATGCGAATGGTGAAATTTTTATGGAGGTATTACCAGACCATGAATATGAATTCATAGCAAATAAAGAAGGCTACCGTCAAAATTCCAAAAAGTTTTCTACCGAAGGAATGTATAATAATGATAGCCTAAGTATACAAGTTTCTTTGTCTGAAGATCATTGCATAGCCTTGATAGGATCTGTTAATGGCCTTGACGATAAACTACGTTTAGCAAAAGCTAATATTCGATTGAAGAATCTATGTACGAATGAAGAACAATTGATCCAAAGTAACTTGATTGGTGAATTTGAATTAGATTGCTTAGACCCAAATTGTGCTTACGAAGTCATAGCAGAAAAAGAAAATTATGGCATAGCTTCAGGAAGAATAATAATCACAGAAGAGCAAAAAAATTCTGCTCAAAAAATAAATCTCGTTTTTAAGCTCCCTCCAAAAATATCTATGCCCCCAAACATTAATGAAGCGGTAGCAAGTAATACTGATGGTTTTTATGAACCATCAATTCCTTCAACTAATGATATTAATAGAGAAGGTGCACTCTTACAATTGGATAACATCTACTATGATTTTGACAAGTACGACATCAGAAGTGATGCAGCACAGACCCTGGATGAACTTGTCGCAATAATGAGGACTTACCCTGATATGAAAATAGAACTATCAGCACATACAGATGCACAAGGAAGTGAAAAATATAACCAACGCTTATCTCGTAAAAGAGCCGAATATGCTGTATGGTATCTTTTAAAGAAAGGCATAAAGAAAAGCAGAATGATTTACAAAGGATTTGGAGAAAGTCAAATTAGAAATCATTGTACCAATAAAATAGATTGTTCTGATGACGAGCATGAATACAATCGAAGAACCATGATTCGAATTATTAGGTAATTATAGCAGGAGATAAAACTACAAGAATTGAACTGTTAAAACCTAAGTGACAGAGTCAGTATAAGAATAAAGTATTTTACTTTTATTTATACTGACTCTGTTTTAGTTAATTTCTGATTGCTGACCAATCACCAGCTAATGGAAATTGACCACCATTATCTGTGTTGATGAATTGAATGTTATAAGTTCCTGTCCCAGATCCAGCCTCAGTTAATGTACCTGCTGAAGCTCCAGTCCCATTATTATCCGTATTGAAATCTATGGTCAAGGCACCATTTTCAGTAATGTTAGTTGTTACATCATAGTTAACTGTAAAGCCTTCGATAGTAATTGGCAGTACACCTGAACCCATACCTGGTGCATCATTAACAGTTAAAGGAATTGATCCGGTTAAATCACCTGCAAAAGTAATCGTCCATTCACCTCCAAATTTTTCTCCGAATGTTGCTTCAGGTGTTTCATCATCTGAACAAGACATGAGTAAGCCAAAACCTAGAAAGAATGAGAATAAATAAACAAAGTTTTTCATAAAATAGTTTTTGTATGACGCATGAAGAGAAGAATTGAACATCTTCTAATCAATACGCGATTAATTAATAAAATAAATTGTATTTGGTTCCTCTGGAGAAAAGTAATCTTTTATTTGAACATAAAGAACCACATAGTGATGTGGTCAAAACATTTAAGATTTATAAAGAGCTTAATAATTTTGCCTTTACGTAACCAATTTTTCCATTGTACTCAACCTTCCACCATAAGTTGTTAGTCTTTTCAATTACATTGACTTTGTTTCCTGGTCTAAATCTTAATAAGACGGTACTGTCAGATTTAGCGCTTTGCCTTAAACTGGTTTTGTCTTTGAGCTTTTTCTTGTCTATGTATTTAATGGTGCTTGAACTTATTGGAGCACTTGATTCGATTATTCTTCTGCCAGTATCACCGGTAGTTGTATTAAGATTAGTACTAGGATTAGAATTGGTACTCGGATTAGAGCTAGCATTAGAAAGCATTCTTTCAGTAGCTTGTTGTTTCTTAATCATTTCCTCTTTAGCATATTGCTCAGCTGCAAGCTGCTTCTGTTGCAATTCTCTTTCTAGTCTTGCTGCTTCTCTGGCATCTGCTTCTTGACGTTTTTGTTCCAAAGATTTCTCTATCAACTTTTCTTCAATTGCTGGATCGACCGTTTCTTTTGTGCTTGCTGTTTCTACATCAGCAGTTTGTGCTTGATCATTTTTTTCTTCAATCACTTTTTTCTTTTCAGCTGAAGCAAGCATTTTTTCTTGTTGCAACTTAGCTCTCGCCACTAGCTTCGCGTTTTTTTCAGCTAATTTTTTTTGTTTCCGTAAAGCTTTCTCTTTTTCTTTTATGACTTCTTTATCCTGTTTTTTTGTATTTGCAGTAACAGCTCTCTCATAGCTAATTTCTTCTTCTTTGTTCTTCTTCTTTTCTTTAAGCTTAAGTGTTTCTTTCGTTTTTGCGTCGTCTAAAGCTTGTTCTTCTGCACTAGAAAGAATTTTTTCTTGCTCAAACTCATCTCCATTGGTCCCTAAATCAAAACCCAAATTTATCCCAAATCGAATGGAATTATGTTTAGCATTTAAAGGGTCTATGATTGCTAAAAAATTATTGCTCATAAAGAAAATTTGAGCATTGGATTTTGAACCAAGCGGAAAATCAAGTATGGCATTGAGACCTAAGTTATGAATTTCAGCATGCACATATGAATATTGAGCACCAAAGCTGAAGAACTTTCCAAATTGCTTAGTTGCATTAATAGCAAAAGAGTGACGTAATTGTTTTTTAAAATCTTGTATACTATATACTATCCCAAACTGAATGCCTTGATTAGCAACATATCGCATGTTTAAATAGTAATCTCTCGCTAAGCTTGTGCTAAAAGCATTCGTATTTTCTTGAAATGAAAAGACCTCATTTAAACTATCCGCTATGCTAAGAAAATCAATATTTACTTCATCAAGTATGGTGGAAAGTTTAAAGCCATTGTAAAATCGATCTCCTGTACTATTGAAATTTCTATTATTGTCTGACCAATTAATACTACCGAGATTTGTGGCACTTAATCCAATTTTTATTTTTGAATTGACAACTAGATCTAAACCTAGATCAATGGCAAATCCATTATTTTCGTTGAAGAAACTTGATCCAAAATCAAACTTCTCGATCAATTCATCTTCTCCATTTACATTTGTATAAAGGCCAGAAGTATTTATAAGATGATCACCTTGAAGGCTAAGGTTGAAATTTGAAGGATCAGTAAAAAGCTTAAGTCCTGAAGATTCAGTGTTTACGGCAGCGATCCCCGAAAGGTATTTTAATTTAGCACCTACCGAAAGACCAAAATCTGTTTTATGAGCCAAGCCCAGTGCTAACTCATTGTACACAAACAAATCTTCATGTACAAAGAGACTTACCTCCTCTCCGATAAAACCTCCATTTCCATTTAGTAAAAAACGAGTACTCCTCTGATCAATATGTGATTGATTGTTAAACCTAAAAGCTTGTCCAATTGAGATCCTAAAATTTTCTGTTTGTAAGGCAATGCCAAAAGTTTCTATTCCAGTTTGTGTCATAAGGTTTAATCCTTCTTCAGCACCAAACTTTTGTAGAGCAGCCATGTCTAATGTGAAAACATTATTCTCATGAGATAAAACATCTGAAAGCTTAAATCCCTGATTAGTATATGCTCCATAAAATGAAGGTAGACTTATCATTAAATCATGAGCTGAAAAAAAAGCTGGATTAGTGCTATTACTTTGAGGTACCTGTTGAAGAAAGTGATTGTTCATACTTATTTGGGCAAATAAGCAAACATTTAACAAAAGAAAAGTAGATAGGAATAAGGATTTCAAAACACATTTGTTTTTAAGAAGATTAAAAGCTTTAATCAACACTCAATTTTACAAGTAGACCTAGATCCATATCAAATCCATTATTTGTGAAAAATTTGACTGCCCTAAAATCATCGCTTGATAAAAGATTGACAATTCGCAGATGTGTTGCATCTTCTATTTTTGCTAATCTGTTACCTGTAATAGTTTCCTCTAATGTTGTTGATCTTTCTTCTAAAATGTTCCCCTCTCCATCAACATTAGCCGCTTCAATAAAATGGGCATCTGTAGTAAATAGAGAATCTAGGATTGTACCTTCTACAGTTTCAAAATAAATTTGAAAATTAACCCCAGTAGGTAAAGTGTTTTTTGCGAAAAGCCTAAACTGCATCTCATCAATAGTCACATCATTAGAACCTTCAAATTGTAATTCATCTCTATTAAAATTGAATTCTTTTCTCCGCTCTACACTAAAGGCATCAAGACCTGCCCAAACGGGAATGTCTAAACTAAGCTTAGTGCTTATTTTACTATCTGCTAATGCAAATATGGATGTATTAGAATTACTTTGGCCAATAGCCATAGCAAATGAATTGAAACTAATACTTTCAGGCGCTAAATTTATAAGATCAACAATGTTCGAATTTTCTTTATTGAAATTAATAGTTGTAGTTTTTACTTCTCCCATTTCAGATGTGCTTGGATACGCCAATTCAAAACCATCTTCTATACTACTAAGTAATTTAATTGAATCCCCTTGGGCATTTTTCGCAACTATATCCCCAAAAAAGAAATTTACCGGAAAACCAAAACTATTGTTTATTTCTAAATTTAAACTAGGATTTTCAAAGTCAATCATACCTTCGTTACTAGCACTAAATAAATTTAAGTCCAAGCCATCATTTGGTAATTCAAACATGTTTTCATCAACAACAGTTGCTGTTACTTCTTTGCATTGTTGTTCACTGAAATTAATCCTCACATCACCAAGCAACTTACTTTCTAATGCTGCATTTTTAGCACTATAGCTTAATGTAAATTGATTACTACTGAGATCAAACTGATAATCTTCTAGTGAGAATTCATGGTTTATAACTACTGGAATAGCCCCAGGGTAAGTGACATTTATGCTTTGACTAAAAGCTTTTCCATTATTTGTTATTTCTTGTATAGTGAAATCCACAACTAAATCTTCCTGGTGGCCTGAAAGAAATTGAATAGTAAGCGTACCATTATTAACAGTAAACTTAGAAGATGGAATGAGCGAAGGTAAAATGGTATGCGGAAAATTTACCATGCTATCTGGCATTGGAATTTCAAATGGTTCCAAAATGATGCTTTCTGCGCCAGATTTTGAATCCAGTGTATTTTTGTAAGCTAAGGAAATCAGCTGATCTGCATCTATGCTAACTGTTTCATCATCTCCAATGTTTGCTAGTGCATCTTCCATGGTGAAAGTGCTTTTAAGCAATGGAAATGCAAGCTCTTGTTCAAATCCTTGAAATTCAGTTTCTAATTCATAGGACTCATTGATGTTCCCTATGCAAGAACAAAATAAGATCGGTAAAACTATATAAATCCAATATTTCAATTAGAACTTAATTTAAATTACTCAATAATAAGGTTTATCAAATAAGATAGGAGCGAATAACAGGCCAAATATAAAGAATCAATGCTTAAAAAGTGCTTTCGTATATCCCTTTCTCACCACTAGATATATAAATACTATCTATATATTCAGTTCTCACGCTATTCTTGATTTTTAATACACTAAAATAGGTGTATTGATCACCCACTCCTTCTGATTCAAGCTCCAAAATGTTAAATGGAGAATCATCTATATCAAAAACTGGATTCCTTTGTTGTTGTTCATTGTCATACAGTCGTATAACATCCCTTGTTTCACTACCATAATCCTCAAAGTAGGGTATAACGCTAAAAACATCTGTTTCGTGTATTGGATCAAAATCTTTTAATAGGAGCTTCAATTGAGATTTTGAAGGCATATGAACGGAAAGATCATAATTGCCATCAATTTCAACAATTTCTTGATGTGTTTTGGAAGATTTCCAAAAGTCATTTTTTTTTGAAAATAGTTTAAATTTTCCTTCAAGGAGTTCGCCATCTTGCGGACTGAAGGTAAAAGTATAACTCCCATCTGAATCACTTAGTCCTGTTGCTATTATTCTAGAGTTGCTTATAATTCCTGGACTATTCCATTCAAATGAAAGCTCCGCGTCTTCAACTGGATCCATAGAGTTTAAACCTGATGAAATTTTTCCTTGAAAAGTGACGCAGTCTTCTATACATTCCTCATTGACATCATCATCATTGCATGATATCACAAGCAAAGTGAGTAAAAGAAGGTATACTATTCTCATAGTATAAAATTTATTATTGTTTTGCTAGTTCAGATTTTAGGTAGTCTATGACCTTTATTTCTACAGGATCAACACCTTTTAATTTAGCTAAATGTACAGAAGTCCAATCTACTAGATGCACAAAGTATAAAGCTCTTTCTATGGTAGAACCACCAACAGAATATAATTCGATAACAGAGTCTGTGTAATTATTTACGATCTCTTTATTGATGTCCATTCTAACTTTGTTTCGAGCGTAATCATCTTCGTTTCTCAAAAATAAAACAGCTACATCTTCATACCTCGATCTCCATCCGACTAATTCATTATGGTTCATTTCTGGGACAACATGATGCCAGCATAACTGCTTTGCATTTTCATTAATCTGCTGTCTAAATCTTATGGCTACAGCTTCCATTCTGTCTGTTGTATAAATGACAGGAATCTTACCCAATAAAAAACTTGCAATTCTTTGAGACTTTTCGTCAATTGCTTTTTGAGTTTCCTGTAGAGTAACAGAAGATTTTTTGACTTGAGTTAAAGCTTCATCACTTATAAAACCAAGCTTATTTAAGATGCATAATTGTTGCACCAAAGAATAGCCTAAACACGCCCTTGGTGAAGACCAATTATCTGGCAATAAAATGTAGTCTAAGTTATTTTCTTTGGCAAGCTCTATTAGCTTTCCGCCAGAAGAGATCACAACTATTTTGGCACCTGTTTTTAGCATTTGGCCAAAGGCATTCAAAGTCTCTTCAGTATTTCCAGAATAGGATGAAGCGATGGCTAAGGTGTTTTCATCCACATACTTTGGAATTTCATATCCTTTACCAACTAAATAAGGGACCTTGCATTCATCTCGGACAAATTCTGAAACAAATGTGGCTCCTATACCTGATCCGCCTAAGCCTGCAGCATATATTTTATAAATGGGCTTAGAATGTACATTTATGGTGGCATTTTGCCCAATTTCAAGCGCTTCTAAGAGTTGGGAAGGAAATCTAGAGATCATTTTATCCATGGAAAAATTCTATTTGACTTAATTATACGAAGATATAACGATTTAGGTAGTCAGAACGGTCTTTTTTTGAAAAACATTTTCATAAGATATGTTCTCTACTTAGCAAAGCTCAAATAATAAGAATCTTTTGCCAAACAAAGATCTCGTAAAGTTGATCGTTTTTAGTCAATCTTCAATCGTTTTTAGTCAATCGCTTTTTTTGAACAAAAAATTTAATTTTTCATCCATCACCGAAGCTTCAGCATAGACGGACCAAACTAAAATTCACTTAATCTGTCCTTATACGTTCTCCCTATCGGTAATTTATACGCACCAAGTGTAACTTGTTCTTTTGTAAATGAGCTTATTTTATTTCGGTTGATAAGAAATGATTTATGAATTCTAATAAAGTCTGAATTTAATGAGTCAAGGAAAAATGAAATGGTATTATATACGATGTGTTTTTCACTGGAAGTATGAATAATGACATAATTATTCATCCCTTCAATGTAAAAGATTTCAGCGAGATTTAGTTTAATTGTTTTTCGCTCGCTTTTGACGTAGATAACTTCTTGTTTTTTTTCAAAAGCTTCTTCTTTATTGGCTTTGGCAATTGTCTTTTTGAATTTATTGCTAGCTTTTATAAATCGCTCGAATGAAATTGGTTTCAATAAGTAATCAATTACATCAAGTTCAAAGCCTTCAAGTGCATATTCCCTGTGAGCAGTTGTAATGATTACTGCTGGAGGATGCTTCAAAGTTTTTAAAAAAGCCATCCCACTTAGCTTAGGCATTTCTATATCTAAGAACATAAGATCTATGCTTTCTTTTTCTAAGACTAACATAGCTTCCATGGCATTAATACATGTTGCGATTACTTCAAAATCTCCTAAATCTTCCAAATATTTGATGATAATGCGTTGTGCTATTTTTTCATCATCTACAACTAAGCATCTAATTTTATTCATCAATTTGGATTTGGAGCTTTACAATAAACTTATTTTTGGTCTCATTAATTTCGAGAAAATGACGGTCTGGATAGTGCAACTGCAATCTTCTTTTTAAATTTTTCAATCCCATCCCCCCCACAGTTTCATTGTCATTCGCTTTTAATTTTATTAGGGGGTTTTCTATATTAAAATTAAACATTTGCCCTTTTTGTTCCAAATGAATCAGAATTAACACTGGAGTATCTGAAGGGCCTAATCCGTGCTTGATGGCATTTTCTACTAAAGGCAACATAAGCAGTGGAGCAAGTTCTAAGGTTTGATTGACATCTTTGCCAATGTCAATAACTACCTCCATGCGTTCTTCAAAACGAGCTTTTTCGAGGGCTATGAATTTATCAATGAGATCCATTTCCTTTTCTATGGAAACACTTTGGACCTTTGATTCATATAGAGAATAACTTAAAAGGTCAGATAGTTTGAGTATCATCTCAGGTACCTTTTTGGATGATTCTAAAGAGAGCCCATAAAGACTGTTTAAGGTATTGAATAAAAAATGAGGATTTACCTGGGCTTTGAGATAACTCAATTCAGCTTCTTGTTGCTCCGCTATGACTTGCTTTGCTTTGTAACTTTCATTATACCATTTCCAAGCTTGACGTATCCCTATGGACAAGATTACAGGTAAAGCTATAAAGCCAGCGAATTGGATAAAAGGTTCTAACCAAAAGGGATTTAGTTCATCTTCATTGGGTGCTCTCAGCCAAAAATATTTTGGGTAGATGTATTGAATGCACACTATTCTTTGAAAGTAGGTTAAAACGAGAATGAATGCCGTGAGTGTAATGCCATATAGGATTTTTTTTCCTTTGTCAAATAATCTTGGAAGCAATAGGTACAAGTTTGTATAAGTGGCTATCAACCAAACAGGAATAAAGACCACTCGATGCATTGTTGCTTTGAAGAGATTTAAATAATAAGGACTTAAGGTGATAACTCCCATTATAATCAGTCCAAGCCAAAATAATACATGATACTTTACCGGAATCCTTTTCATTTCTACAAGATAAATGTTTCTATAGATTCTTATTCGGCTTTTATGTGAACTGCAGATTTAGCAGGGTGAATGCGTAAAAGACTAAAAATAAAGGCTTATGCTGCGTTTGCCTTTGATTTTCTGTCGTTTAAATAAATTCAAATTTTGGAATAAAACATTCATTGATATTGGGTTCAAAACTAATAACAATGAAAAAGATTTATTTTTTATCTCTACTATTTTTAGCTGCTTGCAATCCTCAGCTTACGCAAAAATCATCTATAGTTCAAAACGATGATGTAGAAAGATTTTGGCTTGCCTTTGATTTAATCCAAACCACGGATGACTTCTCAAAACAAGTAAACATCATCAAGGAAAAATTTATAAAACCAGGAAGCCCTGGTCTACATGCCTTAATGGACAAGCGATCTTATACTGCCGAATCATACGTAAAAGCAATCAATGATTATCCAAAATTTTGGGCTTCTATCAGAGCTAATACCTTAAAGTCAGATTTGTTTGCGCAAGACATAGAAGAAAACATTGCAAAACTGAAAAACCTTTATCCAGATCTTAAATCAGCTCAGGTGTATTTTACTGTTGGTGCTTTAATGACCGGAGGCCAAGCTCATAAAGGTCATGTGCTTATAGGTTCAGAAATTGCTATGGCTGACAGCACCATTTTTACACAAGAGTTGCAGCCTGATCGTTTAAGAGAAAACTTAGCTAAACATTTTCACACAAATCCCATCAATGATGTGGTGCTATTAAATGTACATGAGTATGTCCACACTCAACAAGGAGATTATGGTACCGACCTTTTATCGATGTCAATTTTTGAAGGGGTAGCTGAGTTTGTATCAGTCCTAGCTGCGGAAACAAAATCAGCAGCACCTGCCATTCCATTTGGTCAAGCTAATGAGACTCTTGTAAGAGAAAGATTCCAAAAAGAGATGTTTAGTCCAAATTGGAATGATTGGTTATACAATGATCGTGAAAATGAATTTAAAGTAAGAGACATGGGCTATTATGTTGGCTATGCGATTTGCGAAAAGTATTACCAGCAATCGAAAGATAAAATGCTTGCCATAAAGGAAATGATTGAATTGGATTGTGCTGATGAGATCGCTGTAAAGGAGTTTGTAATCAAAAGTAAATATTTGTCTAAGCCTTATGAATTCTTAAAGACAGAATACCATGCCCAACAACCTAAAGTTTTAGGGATTAAAGAATTTGAAAATGAAAGTCGTGAGATCGATCATTCTTTAAAGAAAATAACCATTGAATTTTCAACCAGTATGAACACACGATTTCGAAATTTTAAATTTGCCAGTTTTGCCAGAAAAAAAATCATTCCTTATCAAAATATGAAATGGTCTGAAGATGGGAAGTCTCTCGTTTTAGAGGTAAAATTAGAAGCGAATAAAAAATACAAAATGATTATAGATAGCGAATTCAGAGATCTTGAAGGGAGAGCCATCGAAAAATATTTAATTGACTTCTCAACTAAATCTATTTAGACATTCTTTTCCAAACATTGATCAAACCATTGGTGCTATTGTCATGACTAGTGACAGTAGCACTGTTTTCTAGTTCTGGTAATATTGCTTTGGCCAATTTTTTTCCAAGTTCCACACCCCATTGGTCAAAACTAAAGATGTTCCAGATGATTCCCTGCACAAAAATTTTATGTTCATACATAGCGATCAGACTTCCTAAAGTTTCTGGCGTTATCTTTTTTATTAGAATTGAATTTGTAGGTCGATTACCTTCAAAAACCCTAAAGACATCTTTAAAGTCTGGATCACTTTGACCTTCTATTGGATTAGTTCCAAATGCAAGAGCTTCAGGCTGCGCAAAAAAGTTTGCCAATAATTTGACATGATGATCACCTACCTGATGATGAGAAATTGCTGGAGCTATAAAATCACAAGGAATCATTCGTGTTCCTTGATGAATCAATTGATAAAAAGAATGTTGACCATTCGTGCCTGCAGAACCAAATAATACTTGGCCGGTTTGGTAATTTACTTTCTTGCCTGCTCTACTTAAATACTTACCATTACTTTCCATAAAGCCTTGTTGCAGAAACAAAGCTAATTTGTCCAGGTAATCATCATAAGGAAGTATGGCTTCTGCAGCAGCGTCGAAAAAATTATTATACCAGATGCTGATCATCGCAAGTAAAACTGGGATGTTCTCCTCAAAAGAAGTTCTTTGAAAATGCTGGTCCATTTGGTACATGCCTTCAAGCATGTCTTCAAAGTTCTTGTAACCGATGCTGCAAGCTAAAGAAAGGCCAATGGCAGAAGAAAGGGAAAATCGTCCTCCGACCCAATCCCAAAAGACAAACATGTTTTTTGGATTGATCCCAAATGCTTTCACCTTTTCCACATTTGTTGAAACAGCGACAAAGTGTTTGGAGATGTGTTCCTCATCTTTTACTCGATCCAAAAACCAAGATCTTGCTGTCATAGCATTAGTCATGGTTTCTTGTGTCGTAAAAGATTTTGAAGCAATTACAAATAGGCAAGTTTCGGGGTTTAAATCTTTTGTGACCTCTACAATGTTAGATGCATCCACATTAGATACAAAATGAGTTTGAATGCCAGGATGATGGTATGGTCTTAATGCTTCATGCGCAAATGCAATGCCTAAATCCGATCCACCTATTCCAATATTTATAAGGTCTGTAATGATCTTGCCACTGTATCCACGTATTCTTCCTAGGTGCAAATCTTCTGTGAAAGTCTTGATCTGCGCAAGCACTTTGTAAACCTCAGCTTTTAAAGCCTGATCATCTAAATATAATTCATCAGAACCTTTGTCTCTTAATACAGTATGCAATACAGCACGTCCTTCTGTTACATTGATTTTTTCACCATTAAACATCGATTGAATGGCCTCTTCTAAGCCACATTCTTTTGCTAATTGAATCAATAAGGCTTTTGTCTGATCATTAATCCGGTTTTTACTTAGATCTATAAAAAAGTCTCTCCATTCCAGAGAATACTTTTCAAACCTTTTTTCATCTTCTTTGAATAGGGTAGAGAGGTGAGTTTCTTTTATCTCTTCGAAGTGAATTTTTAGTTTTTGCCAAGCAGCTGTTTGTGTAGGATCAATATTTTTCAATGGTATCTATTTTTTGCAAAGGTACTTTTTCCTGCTTAGATCTTGCGGGATGTCCTGAGTAATTTTATAAGATTATCACATGAACAAATAAGGGACAAAAAATCTATGTATAAACACCATTCATAAGATAGCAAATAAAAAAGCTTGTAAGCTTTTTCAAGAGCTTACAAGCTTTTTATTTTATTAGGTCTCAAATCAAGTCTATAGTTTTTCGTTCATAAAAACCCGAAAGACTAAAGACCGGCGATTAAAAACTATCAACTAAAGTCCAAGGACTAAAAACTATATTACTTATCCGAAGATTTAACACCTTTTTCTTTCATGCTTTCTCCCAATTGCTGACTAGCAGCAAAACTTGCAACCATTTGCGTAAGCATATCACTTGCAGCAGAAGGTGCATTAGGCATCATGATTAAATTTGAATTTGAATTTTCACCCATACTTTGTAAGGTGTCATAATGTTGGGTTACTACAATCAATGCCGAAGCTTCTTGTGAGTTTATTCCAACTTTGTTTAAAGCTTCTACGGAATCTTCTAATCCTTTTGCAATCTCTCTTCGTTGATCTGCAATACCCATACCTTGTAATCGTTTGCTTTCAGCTTCAGCTTTTGCCTTTGCAACGATTCTAATTCTATCTGCTTCAGCTTCAAATTCTGCAGCTGTTTGTTCTCTTTCCGCTGCATTAATTCTGTTCATTGCGTCCTTAACTGCTTGATCAGGATCAATATCAGTTACTAGGGCTTTTACAATTTTATATCCATAATCATTCATCGCTTCTTGAAGCTCATTCATGATTGCTAGAGCGATGTCATCTTTTCTCACGAAAACATCATCTATCTTCATTTTAGGTACTTCCGCTCTAACCACATCAAAAACATAAGAAGTTATCTGCTCATGCGGGTTTTCTAATTTGTAATACGCATCATAGACTTGTTCTGTTAATACCCTAAATTGAACGGATACTTTCATCTTCACAAAAACATCATCTTTAGTTTTAGTTTCTACAGGAACATCCAATTGCATCGTCTTTAAGTTGATTCGATTGACAACTCGATCTATGAATGGGAATTTGATGTGTAATCCTGGTCCTTTTACACTGTGGAATTTACCTAAACGCTCCATGATAGCAGCGGTTTGTTGTTTAACAGTAAAAAGTAATTGCAGTAGCACAAAAATTCCGAAGAATATGATAACTGCATAAATTGGTAATGCTGGCATTTTTTAAATTATTTGTTGTAATCCAATATACGCAATTAAAGAGAATTTTCTCCATTTTTAAGACGAATGTCTTTTTTTATGGTACGTAGGACTATTTACTATTGTAAATGCTGAGCTGGACTTGATTAAGCTGGCCTTTGTAAATAAAAAAAGAAAGGCTTCTAAATGAATAGAAGGCCTTTCCTACATAAATACTAAAGATTACTAAATAAGCTGTTCAAAATTTTTGTGTTTCCTTTTCAGGACCTTAGCATAGTGTAAGGAGTAACACGGTTTCTATCATGGGATTATAAGGACGTATGTGTCCGATTGTTGAGCAAACGGTATTCATGGGTAAGAATATGGTCAAACAAAAGCAAATTGTATGCCAAATGAATCGTCACCCATAAATTTTGCTTGTTTTTAGGCGATTTTCGTGAATTGAGTTAAAATTTATTGGAAAATGGGGAAGAAACTGCTTGTTTTAAAAAAATACATCTTGAATGTGTTTAATTTGATGTGAAGTTTTTTGATCAATTATAGAGATGATATCGAAGCGGATTTCCCAATCATGTTGGATTTTTTCCATATAAGCCATAGCAGCTTGAAACATCAATTCTTCTTTCTTCAGGCTGACAAATTCTTCTGGCTCTCCAAAAAAATTACTGCTTCGAGTTTTTACTTCTACAAAAACTAATACAGCTCCGTCCATTGCAATGATATCAAGTTCTGCACGAGAATGCCTATAGTTCGTTTCTAGTATTATGATCCCTTTTTGTCGCAGAAAACTTTGAGCAATGAGTTCTCCTTTTAAACCAAGATCTTGGTTATGGAACTTTTTTGTTTCTTTATGCATTTTAGTTTGAAGCTTTAAGTTTTTGAAGGTAAGCATTTAATTAAAATCTAAAAAACCAATTTGAATTTAATCAAGTCATATCAAGAATCTTTTAAGGGCCTTTCAAAAGAAGTATGGTTGCTTTCAGCTGTTTCTTTCATCAATCGTTTCGGAACAATGATTCTTCCTTTTTTATCTGTCTACTTGACGAGCAAATTAGGATTCTCAAAAGAAGTGGCAGGACAGATACTTATGTTTTTTGGCATAGGTTCTCTCATCGGTTCTTTCCTTGGTGGAAAATTGGTAAATGTATTTGGACACTTTACTGTACAGGTGTGCAGCCTCTTTTTCGCAGGCATAGCTTTCATGTCTTTACAATTTATAGGATCGGATTATTGGACTTGGTGCATTATGCTGATGACCTCTGTGATGTTAGCAGATGCTTTTCGTCCAGCAATGTTTGTTGCTGTCAAGGATTTTAGTACAGAAGAGAATAGGACTCGTTCTATCACTTTGATACGTCTGATGATCAATTTAGGTATTGCTTTTGGTCCAGCGATTGGCGGCTTCATGGCCATAAAGTATGGGTATAAGTGGTTGTTTATATTAGACGGTGGATCTTGTATTCTTGCTGCTATCTTTATGTTATTTACTATGCGACACACGCATAAAATTCCTGATAAATCTGAGGAAGCTAAAGCAAAACAAGCTGCACTACAATCACCATGGTCTGATAAGTATTACTTATTCTTGATGGGGATGAATGTCATTTGCATTTTAGTCTTTGCTCAATTCCTAAATACTTATACTGTCTTTATGAAAGAGGAATTAGGTTATAATGAGGCCATCATAGGTTGGATACTTGCAGCTAACGGCTTATTAATTTTTGTTTCAGAAATGCCTTTTGTTGCTTTCGCTGAAAAGAAATGGAACAGAGATTTTTTGATTACCATAGGATGTTTTATGATGGGCCTTTCATTTTTTGTATTGATCTTCGCCTATTCTGCACCTTTATTAATTGTAATTACTTCTGTCATATTAATCACGTATGGAGAGATGATAAATTTTCCTTTTGTAAATTCAAAAGCACTAGACCATTCAGCAAAAGACAATGAAGGCGAATACATGGGTATGTATACAATGGTTTGGTCTGTGGCAATGATCATTTCACCTTTAGGTGGTATGTACATCGCAGACAATTATAGTTTTGATGCCTTGTGGATGCTCTGTGGTGTATTATCGACCATCGCTTCTCTAGGTTTTTATTATCAAGACACTTTGTTTAATCGCACTACTTAAATGGTCTATTGCAAAGGGCATCCATTATTAAGCATAAGCATACATACTTATTATTTTAATCTCTTCTTGTTAAATCTTCAGTAATCACTTTAGGGAGCTGATAATTTCTTGCAAAACAAAATAAATTGACTTACCTTTAATTTATCTATACGAGTGAGCCCCTCTGCCTTTGCCTCAATCTGCTCGAAATTCAATTTTTAAATTTTAAATTTTTGTAATATGCTATGGAATTATAGTAAGTATTGCTCTCTATTTGCATTAATCTTTGCAATAAGTGGCATTTCTTTAACTATTGAGGCACAAGTAAATTATTCTGCTAACGATGTATTAAATCCATACGATGGTTACTTTCAGCAAGGCGTTAATCCTGGCTATTATGGACCGAAATGGACAGACTCCACATTGGGTGATATTCTAGCAGGTAATAATGCGGCCGGCCAACAAGGAGCTGGTGTTACTGCGATCAGAGGATCTTTGCCAGAATCCATTGGTCTTGTATTTGGATACGATATTTGGAAAGACAAGTACGAATACAACAGATCATTAGGACTTACGGATAATACTTTGTTTTTAGGCTTTGCACACCCTGATCATAAAGACCCGGTTGACTACTGTCCTTCTGATACCCATCAGACTGATATGTTTGCAAATCTTTACGAACCAATTTGGGATGATAACAATGGCACAGAAATTAACGAGAATAACTATTACGCAAAATATGTTTACGAAGTAGTCAGCCGTCTAAAAGACGATGTCAAATTTTGGGAAATTTGGAATGAACCCGGTTTCGATTATTCTGGCGTAAAAGGATGGCTGCAACCTGGCCAAGAAGGTAATTGGTGGGAAAACAATCCTGACCCTTGTGATTACAAATTAAGAGCACCTGTTTTTCATTACATCAGAACTTTACGCATCTCTTACGATGTGATTAAAACATTAGCGCCTGATGATTATATAGTAGTTGCAGGTGTTGGGTACGATTCTTTTCTAGACGTAATTCTCCGTAATACAGATAATCCTGTTGATGGATCTGTAACTGCAGAATATCCTTTAAAAGGGGGAGCATTTTTTGATGTCTTGGGTTTTCATGCTTATCCACATTTTGATGGAGCAACTAGGTATTGGGACAGCCAACTTGGTGACTTTGTTTATACGAGACATTCAGATGCAGCTGCAGATAACTTAGCAATAGGAAGAGACAGAAGACAGAATCTATTAGCCTCTTATGGTTACGATGGAATCACTTACCCTAAGAAAATGTGGACCATTACAGAGATCAATGTGCCGAGAAGAGAATTCTTCTACGAATGGGGTAGTGAAGAAGCTCAAAGAAATTACTTAATGAAGGCTGTAATTAAATCTAGACAACTCAACTTTACTCAACTTCATGTTTTTAACTTAGCTGAAATTGCAGAGGACAATGTAGCAGCAAATGAATTTGATGTCATGGGGCTATACAGAAATTTAAATAATGTAGATCCCTACCAACAAGTAATCAACGAATCAGGCATTGCTTATAAAACGATGTCTGATGCCTTGTATAACACCAGATTTGACCAAGACCAAACAAATTTATTAAACCTTCCTGCGAATGTAGGTGGTGGTGCTTTTTTAAAAGAAAATGGCAATTTTGTTTATGCCCTTTGGTCGAAGACCCAAATTGATAGATCAGAATTTTCATCGACTAATTATTCTTTTCCATCTGCTCTAGGCATTTCTTCTTTGGACAAAATTTCTTGGGATTATGCCCAAACTGGTACTCGCCAAAACATCTCCGCATTTAATATTCCGTTGGATGGTGCACCAGCATTTTTTACAAACAGTTCAGAAGCTAATTTTACAAGCATAGAGCTTGATTGCGCCATGGGAGTAGAGATTATTGGACAAGGTTCTCAATCTGTAGGCGGCGCTGTTTTATCTTGGACTGCTCCAACAGCAACAACAGATTGTCCAGGAGGTGTAGTTGACATACAGATTACTCAAGGTGTGGGCCCAGGTGGATTTTTTCCTTTCGGAGTCACAGAAGTACAATATACTGCTACGGATGCTTGTGGGAATGTAGAAACTTGTGCTTTCAATGTAAAAGTAGCTAGTAATGGTGGCGGAATTGGAGATTGCCACATCAATAGATGGAACCTCGGTTTTATGGGAGAATACGATGGACACAAATATTTTCTATCCATCAATAAATTAAATTGGGCTGATGCTCAAGCGGTTTGCGAATCTCATGGTGGCTATCTTGCTTCCATTAATAGTGCGGAAGAAAATGCTTTTATTGCAGGTCAAGCTTATAACCTCGCTTACATAGGCATCAATGATGCTGCTCAAGAAGGAAACTTAACTTGGCCTTCTGGTGAGGCTGCAAATTATACCAACATTGCAGATTGTGCAGGTTGCGAAAATGCACCTCCTAATGATTATGCCATTATGAATTACTTTAATGGCACCTGGTATTTTGTTGATGGTTCCACAGAAGAGTACTTTATTATGGAATTACCATGTGATGATGCGAGTCAATCCTGCGTCGACGTTGACCCTTTGTCATTACAATTTGTTCAAGACAAAATTGCTATAGCAAATAATTGTGAAGATGGAATTTTAATGAATATTGATGTTTATGAATATAATGGAGAAGTCTATTTATACTGTGATAATGTAGACAATGTACCCGACCTTGGAGATGAGGTATATACCTGTCAAGGTGATTTGTATTGCATGACTTCTTCTATAGCAGGCCCTACAGGAGATTGTATAAATTTTGTGGACAATGCTGTTTTTGTCGAAAGACTTTGGAGCAGAATAAATGATTGCTGCAATTGTACTACGGAATACGATCCAGTCTGTGGATCTGATGGAATCACTTACTCCAATGCTTGTGAAGCTGATTGTGCAGGAGTTTCTTACACAGCTGGTGCATGTGAATCCAACGAATTAGAAGTAGTAATCGGCTATTGTGATAGAGCTACGGACGAAGATTTAACTCAAGGGAATGTGGTCAATTTTGATGTCAGCATAATCAATAATGGCGGCACGGCTTCTTTACCTGAGGTACTTCTAGTAGTGGCAGAAATAGCTAATGATAATAATTTACCAAGTTCACTTTTTGTACAAACGACCATTAATCTTCCAGCAATTCCAGCTGGAGGCACTTATGATCTTGTTGTTCCAGTCATATTGGTGAACGGAAGTTATGTGAATGGGGATTATGTGGATTCAAAATTTTATTTCAATTTAGGATCCACCTTCAAACCAGTAGAAGAATATTTAAACCTGACTCAGTTTATTGATACGAATGGCGCAATTGTACACGAAGCTTTTTGTGCTGAATGTATTTGTACGACAGAATATGATCCAGTATGTTCTTGGGATGGCGTAACATATGGGAATGCCTGCGAAGCAGAATGTGATGGCGTGTTTTTATACAGCGAAGGTGCTTGCCCTACTCAATATTTTGAAGTTGAAGAAGTTGGTTGCGATGTTTATGAAAGTTCAAGATTAGAAGCAGGGGCTATTGTTACCTATGCAGTAAAAGTAACTAATGTTAGTGACGTAATTTCTGCACCTATTACTATTGATGTATGGAGGTATCTGCCATCAACTGGAGAAAGAGAAGTTTATGCTCAAATTGAACAATCTAATTTTAGTCCTGGTGTTGAAAAGACTTACTACATAGAAGTAGAGTTAATTGATGGCACTTATCAAAATGGTGTTTATACTCCTAGCGAGTACGGATTAAGTTTTAGTAATGACACCGCCGATGAATTAATTTTCACGGCTTCAAATAACGCATATAATAATCAAACGCAAGAAGTTTTTTGGATTTTCGAATGTGCTTCTTGTGCCTGTGAGGGAGGCGTCGATCTGGTATGCGGAGATGATGGTTTAACTTATCTCAATGCTTGCGAAGCAATATGTGCTGGAGTGACAAATTATACAAGTGGACCTTGTGATCTTCTTCCTGATTATGAAACAATCATTGTAGACTGCTCAAAACCAAAACCAGGTTTGCTGGGATTAGGTGAGGTCGTTACCTATACTATTTCTGTAACAAATATTGGAGACGGAAAATCTCCTCCTGAAACAAAGTTACGATCAGGTTCTTACCTTCAAGGGCCTACTGCAAATCTTCAAGTGGATAGAGATGTTCTTATTGGAGAACTTTTGCCAGGGGAGACATGGACTGGTGAATTAGATGTTGAATTGAAAGGAGGGATGTGGAGAAATGGATGGTCACAATGGGTTTATAATGTTTGTATCGATGAATTTGATTTAAATCCAGGTTGTTTAACAGCAAGCTTTTATGCACAAACAAGTAGTGGCTTATCTGGAGTAAGTTTAGACATTATGAGTTCTAGTGAATTTCGATACAACAGCGTTGGAGTTGTAGAATATGTAGGTCCAACGATGCATACTGTGGCTGATTGTGATTTCGATGGGGAAGAGTTAGAATGTGAAGACAGTTATCCAGGTTTAACCATGTTGGGAGATTATGAAGGGCATAGGTATTTTATTTCAAATGAACCTGCTCGACCTGGAAGTGCACAATCATTTGCGGAAAGCATAGGTGGAAATTTAGCAGCCATTAATACGCAAGCAGAAAATAACTTCTTGTTTACTAAGGTGAGCGAAATGGTTTGGATTGGATTAAATGATGCAACTACCGAAGGAAACTTGTCATGGACGAATGGTGAGGCATTGACCTTTACCAATTATGATATTTGTAATTTCTGTAGTGATAATTCTAGTGCAGATGATTATGCAATCATGCATCCATGGAATGGAGGTTGGAGTTTTGGAAGTACATGGAATCAAAGAAAATACATTGTTGAGCTAGATTGTGAAAACGGTGTCGGACCTGAGGAATGCGTTCTCTCAGTGACTACGGATAATATTGCCTGTCTCGAAGAAGGAGTCAATTTTGACTTAACAGTAAATGCAGAAAATGCTGGTTCTGGTTTTACTATGCAAGTTTTAAGCAATAGCAACATGATACCAACACAATTTTTCGGTGTATATGGCTTTTCACACAACGTCACGGTCCCTTATTCAGACATTGATAATATTGTGATTAATAATACTGGAGCTGTAGATTGTACTACTAACTTTACCATTACTTGTCCTGAAAATGATTGCGTAGATGAGAAGGATGGATTTACCTTTTTAGGTAAGTTTTCGAATGCAGCGTATTACCTTTCTGAAGGACAAGCGACTGCCGAAGATGCCATCTTACATTGTCAAAACAGTGGCGGACGACTTACAACAATTTATGACGAAGCATCCAATGATTTTCTTACACAGCACATTAACTTAATGACTTACATAGGACTAAATGATGCCGATCAAGAAGGTAATTTAAGTTGGTCTGATGGAGGAAGTTTTAATGACTTCCATCAAAATATTGACATTTGCAATTTCTGTAATGATAACTCTGCTTTTGATGATTATGTAGTTATGCATCCATGGAACGGTGGCTGGTCATTTACAAACAAATGGAGCAAGCGCCCATACATCATGCAAATAAATTGCCTAGTAGATGAAGGAGATGAAGACAATGAAGAAGATCCTGAAACAATAGTAACAAATACTGGTGCTATTGACAAAGGATCTTATCTGCTTAATGCTTATCCTAATCCAGTTGAATCCATTTTGAAAATAGAAACATATGCTGCTGAAGCCTTTCAAGCAACATTTAATGTATACAATGCGATGGGGCAGTTAATGCTTCAGCAAAGTGCTCAGATAAATTCAGAGTATTCAGAATTGCAATTGGAATTAAATGAGCTGCAATCGGGAATATATTTTGTAGAATTAAATGGAGGTGCACAGCATTTTAAAACGATACGTTTTGTGAAGATGTAATTTTCAAAATTGTTGAAAGAAAGCCATGCTTAGCATTTCTAAGCATGGCTTTTTTTATTGCTTTCCTTTTTTCCATTTCAAATAATCTTCTTCATAATCAACATCGTTTAACATAGGCATTTCAAAAAAAGATTTGCCACTTAATAAGACCTTTGTTAAAGTAAGCGGATACACTTTTTCGGTACTCCAAGGTATTTCTTCAAAAAGTTCCGGCAAAAGTACTTTCATACCAAGGAGATAATAGCCTCCATCATAGGTAGGGCCCAAAACTACATCGTATTTTTCAAGTTTAGCAAAAGCGAGATTTAAGATTTTTGGACTAAGTTCACCGCAATCACTTCCTATAATAATTACTTTATCATTATTTTCTAATTCCGTTTCGAAGGCTGTTTTAATTCTATTTCCTAAATCACCTGCTGCTTGAAGTTTTTTATTGAATAAGCTTTGATCCCAATCATCTTTTTCAATAATACTAGGAGAGTAATAGAGATATCTCTCACAGTCTGTTGCTACAGCTACCTGACGGGTATGTTCCAGTAATTCCAAATAAATGTCCATGGCCGCTTCATGGCCCATAGTTTTAGCAATACGCGTTTTAACTTTTCCTGCTTCAACGTTTTTAATAAGAATGATTAGTTTGTTCATTTATGTATTCGTGATGTATGTGCTTAATGTATTCTCCTTGTTACCATTTGCCGAAAGGCTAAAAGAAAATCTTAAAATCGGCTTATAAACAAAAGATTTCTTAAAAACTTTAAGACTCTGGTTAAAGTAATCTTATCTCCTTAAACCTATTTGTTTTCCTGCCATCAAAGTTTCAAATTTATAAGACAAGAGAGTTTATGAATTACTTTTTGAACATTTAAATTAATTATTATGAAAACGACAAAATTAATGCTTTTTGCCATAGTAAGTTTGTTTGCCGTTGAAGGTTTTACTCAAAGTAGAAGTTGTGGAACAAGCACAAATGTATATTTCGGAAGCAATTATTCTTTCGCAAGTAATTCAAACTTTGGCTCTTCAAGTAAAATTAGGTTTTATGCTAGAGAATTAAGATTAAGTAGACGACAAGCGAGGCATCTAGATGATATCCTTTTTCACTATAATAGAAAAATAGATAGAGTCAGATCTGATCGATTTTTAAGTAGAAGATCTAAAAGATATAGAGTAAATGATTTATTGGAAAGAAGAGAATTGGAAGTAAGAGACATATTAAGTAGAAGACAATACGCAAAGTATAGACACATTAGAAATTTCGAAAATTATAGAAGAGATAATTGGAGATGCCATGCTCACGGCCATGGTTGTTCAAACACCGGATGCTATGATTCTTTTTTCCGAGATAGATACCATGATGGTTGGGATAATTATTGGAACCGTGATCGACAAAGAGATTGGGACAATAGACATGGCGGTTGGGATTCGAGAGATGATCGCCACCATGATAGAGATAGAAGGGATGATTACGATAGAGACAGAAGAGGAGATTACGATGATGACTATGATGACGACAGAAGAAGATCTGATAGAAAAAGAGATGACAGAAATAGAGGAGCGATTACTAAGAATAAAGAACTTGAAAACGATGATTTTTTTAAAGATGTAGATACTAAAGATGATGACCTTGTTGACGAAAAAGTAGAAGAAACAGATCTTGAAGAAGAACTTGATGACTACTTCAAAGATGAGTTCGATTATGGAGATGATGAAGAAGCAGATGACTATTTCGCCAACGAAAATTAGTACCTAGCTGAGTACTAAGCCGAAACACAGTGTTGCTAATAATATAGGGACACTGTGTTTTTTATTTTAACAAAGAAACCTCGCCCTTTTTTTCTTCTATGCTACCATCTTCTAGTAATAGCATGATTCTATAAAAATAGACACCTTGCGCTAACACTTGATTCTTGAATTTTCCATTCCATCCTTGATGCATAAAACCAGTCTGTAGCTCCTTTTTATGGAATACTTGTATGCCCCAGCGATCATAGATGTCCATACTTAATACCTTGTCTACTTTATCATTTGCAAAAACAGAAAAATGATCATTAAATCCATCATCATTAGGTGAGAATGCTGTCGGGATATAAACGTAAGATGCTTCGACTTGTACATGGATAGTATCTGAAGCAGAACAGCCATTTTCATCATATATTTTCGCGATGTATGTTGTTGACTGTTTAGGTTTTACATTAGGCTTTTTACACTGAGCACAACTTAAACCAATCAATGGAGACCAAGAGATTAAATCTATTTGAGAAACATTTGTAATGAAATCAAAATTTCCACTTTGTCCTTCTTCTAAGATAATGTCATCCCCAAGATTTAAAAATAACTCATTTTCTTCAGGGATTGATTCCATTTGAATCCATGTGCATCCACTTATGTCTTCGATTTGAACTTCGTATTCATTAGCTGCTAAATTTGTAAACATAGGAGAGGTCTGAAAATTAATACCATCGATGGAGTAGAGGTAAGGAGGCACACCTCCCGATTCATTTATAATCTCTAACATCCCATCCTCATTTTCTGCACAGCTGACTGCTATTACATTTGTTTCAGCAAACAGTTCTTGCAAATCAAATCGTTTTATGATTAAACTATCGCAACCCGCTTCATTGATTAACCTTTCTTCTTGTTCCATAATTTCAGAAGGATCACAAGTGATGAGTTCATAAATTGTGGTATCTGGTCCTCCATTAAAAATGACAACATCTATGACTAAACTGTCGCAACCGAATTTGTTTGTTAACATGTTTTCGATGACTCCTTCTGCTGATTTATCGCAGGTCAATGAACTTAGCAAAGTCGTATCAGTGGGAAGGACCCTAATGTCATACATCAAAAAACTATCGCTTTGAATACTACTCACCAAGGTGTCCCAAATAATTGAATTGTTATAAATTGGTATCCCTAAAAATTCTTCGCCTTCACAAAGTGTGATTCGATCACTTCCGTATAAATCAGGTCTTACCTCAATGTTTGTTGTAATGATGCTGTCGCAAGTAGATACGTTTATGATGGTATCACTTAAAACAACATCCTGATCATAGGAGACTCCAAGATAGCTTTCTCCTTCTTGAATACTAACTTCAATGATTTGTTCTAAATAAGGATCAATGGTTAAAACCATTTCTTCTCCAAACAAACTACATGCAGTATTTATTGTAGACACATCAATTCCTATAACATACCTGAAAGCTATAGAATTGTTTATAGCATTTTCAATGATTAAACTGTCATTAGTTGCTCCAATGATGTCCTGCCAAGATCCTATCTCCACACTTGATTGCCATTTTATGCTATAATGTTTAAATTCTTCCGGTAATGGAGCAATCAATAAGGCATCTTCGTTTTCACAAATTGAATTGGCTTGTTCTGCTGCAGCTAAATCCGGTGAACAAGGCTTGATTTGGATGTTGTCAATTGCAATATCTCCTCCTAAACCAGTAATTGAGTTGTTCCTTAGTTCGATAGTTAAAGAGCTAGTATTCTTCACACTAAAATGAAATAAGTGTTTGTGCCAGCTTGTATCTTGGGGAATGTCTCCTAAACTGAGAGCCAAGTGACCATTTAATAAGACATCTATGTTTGCTAATTTCGCCCATGCTATATGCTCGGGTAAAACTAAGTTTAACACGTCAAGCGAAAATTGATATGGAACACCTGGACAAACATCAATTTCGTCCCTGTAGAAGATGTGTGGATTTTCCATTAAATTCAAAAGCAATAGATTACCATATGGATTACTGCTATTGTCTCCAGTGATTAACCAATTTCCCAAAGTTAAAGCATCATAGTTACTAGTTGTATTTATCAAAGTGTAAAAGCTATCTGCAGGCGCATTTTCAGTTACAAAAGAATAGCCAGGAGCAAGCAATGGATCTATTTCAGGATCAGAGTGTAAGCCGAAATCTCCTTTTGTATAAATATTTTCTAATAAGCTCCCTTCACAAGATGTATATAAAATTATTTCATCCGGTGGTGAAGGAAGATTATTTTTATTTATAAAATTTAAATGTGACGATATAAATGGAAATAATAAAAGGGACACAACAAAGCCAGCTCCTTGCAATGAGGAGAAGCCTAATATTTCCTTTAGGAAAGTGGTTTGTTGCATCTTAGTTCCTTTTCTTTAAGGACTTAAGAATAGGTTAAAAATTGTACCACTTTGGCGATTAAATCCTAATGTCAATTGCCAAAGACAATTTGTCGTTTGTTCACTGGAAACTTAAGAGGGGAGGATAAGCTATTTTCTCGATCTTGATCAATAAAGAGCATACGAGGCCTGCTCATCGAAAGACTATCGACGAAAGACAAAAGACTAGAGATCCTAAAAACTTCAATCAGCTTTAACTTGAATGTAAGCTCTTAAATCTTCCAGCATTTGATCACTCATTTTTTCTTTTGTATAAAAAGGCATGTAAGATCTTTTTCCATTCATTGGAGAAGTCCCATACCTTGCGACTTGATAAATGGAATAAGGGCTGTAACGCTCGATGTGTTTCTCAAGGTAGTCGAAGCTGTGCTTTGAATCATCTAGATTAAAGAATGAGTATCTCGCGTTTTTATGACAATGCATGCAAGATTTATCATAAATATTTTTACCATTGTCAGGATTTCCTTTTAATCCTAATCCCTTGCTCCTATCCTCAGGAGGATACATAAATGTTGCTGGAGCTTTTTCTAAATATTTAGACTTTATCAATGCTCTTACTTTTGGATGATCACCTTTTTTGTTTAAAGCATCTTGGACCGTTTTTGATTCTTGCTTATCTAGTTTTAAGTCAGAAACCTTTAAATCAATTTCCCAAAAATAGGCTAATATAGATTCTACTTCCCAATCTTTTAACCTTCTTCCTTGTGCACATTCAACAGCACACAATTGGATGGCTTCACGGATATTGTTTCTGGCAACTTTCGTTAGATCACCATACTTTTTTACATAATCATCGTTATAATAACTCTTTCTATTTGCTACTCCATATAAGCTGCTTCCTTGGAGGTACGGAAGATTATTGTCGACGGCATAATCAAGTCTTTCTTGTGGATCAATGGAGTTAAGATCTGCTCTTTCTT
Organism: uncultured Saprospiraceae bacterium; assembly: GCA_937941095.1. GTDB lineage: Bacteria > Bacteroidota > Bacteroidia > Chitinophagales > Saprospiraceae > JALZVN01. Next base: position 45,644 of record CALDYJ010000015.1, read on the forward strand.
TGACTACATTATGGCAAGAAGTACAGACAAAGTGTTTGCTTTGTTTCTTAGTTTTTTTACCGCTTCGTCTTTCAGCAAATCCTTTGTGCACCAGATTTTTTCCATTTTCTGCACTAAGGTTTCTCAAACTTTTGACTTCATTGGTAGATGTTGGTTCTCCAAGTTTTTTTAATATGCTGTTGACCTTCATATCATCTATTGGTACTTTGTCGATTTGATTATTAGTACCTAAAAAGAAAATTATAAAGCCTATTAATCCTATTAATAAGGTTTTCATCTTGCAAATTTATAGGTTAAATAATCTTGAAATCGTAAAGCCCAATCGAAATTGGCCGTCTCCCCAATTTTTTCTAGTATAAGGAATATAATCTGTTTCAGCCATTGCCTGAGAGTTTGTGAGGTTCACTTGAAACCTGTGACCTCCTGTATCTATTTCTAGGCCTACTCCTATGCTAGGATAGTAATCGTTTTCGCTGCTTCGAAAATCAGAGAATGGGTAGTTGACGTCAATGATCGCTCCAAAGACTTTGGATAATTGAACCTTTGCAGCAATGCCTAAACTAATTAGTCCGTTTTCATCTTCGAAGTCTACAATGTTTCTATGAACATACGAAGGTGTAATTTGCATAGAAAAACCATCTGAGAATTTTTTAGCCGCAATTAATTGAACTGCGTAAACCATCCTATGAGCAAAAGCCTCAAAGAAATTAATAGCATCTGGATTGGTGCTGCTTTGCATCGTACTCACAGAGATCTGTGAATATGCACTTAATGATAATGGTGTGTTATTAGATTGAGCCATTAGTTTGTACTTCAAATTAGTATTGACTAAACGCGTCAAAGGTCCGGCGCCCTTTGTTCTGTTTATACCGACCATAAATCTATCGCTAAGCCCAATATCAAAACCTATCATCACATCTCTTGCTGATTCTAATCCATAAAAAGATTGCCATCCTCCAAAGTCACCAGCTATATCTCCAAATCGATGACCAATTCTAATGTCTAGTTTTTTTGCAGGCAAAGTTTCAACAGAAGCTGCATTAATAACACGAGTATCTTTGAAGGTAAAATATGTGTTTTCTTGAGCACTAGTATAAAATCCTAAAAGACTTAAACTTATGATAAGAAGTAATCGCATGAAATATTTTTTTGGATAATGGTCTAAAAAGCGTTAAATAATTTTGATGATTAATTAGGGTAATTGAGTTCAACCCAACATTTGATTTTTTCAAAATCTTCATCAGTGAAATCGTGAGGGCCAGCATTTGTAGTCCAATTTGGAGGCATCCCTAGATTCCCATCCTTTTTTAAATCAATACAGTATCTTTCAATGCCATCTGCATTCAACCAAGGTTCCATGCTCTCATAATTGGAAAAATTACCAGGAGCGTCGCTGTTACTCACATGGCAAGCTGGAATAGCACAATAGGTGTCAATAATTGGTTTTATTTCAAGGCTGTATTTAATAGTTGTCTCATCACAGTTGCCAGACTGTACAGGTTCTGGTAACTTATCTGATGTACAAGCAATAATCAGACAAATAAAGACAATAGGATAAATGTATTTCATCTTCATTATTTACAATTGGTTTTAAGCGAATCTTATAGATAAAACCTCAAATGCTTAGTTAATGGCTTTAATATTTATAATTTTGTCCTAAATTTAAACTAATCAAGGCTTATAATTGTATAGAAATTAAAAAATCATGAGATATCCAGCAGAATTAGTAGCACCATTTGCCAAAGACTTGACAGATTTTGGCTTTGAGTCGCTCAATACAGCAGAAGAAGTAACAGAAACAATAGAGAATTCAGCAGGAACCGTTCTTGTTGTGGTAAATTCCGTTTGTGGTTGTGCTGCAGCAAATGCTAGACCAGCTGCAAAAATGGCCATTCAAAACGATAAAAAACCTAGCAAAATTACAACTGTATTTGCAGGTGTAGACATGGAAGCAACAGCAAAAGCTAGAGAGTTTATGGTACCTTATCCACCATCATCTCCTTCGATGGCTTTATTTAAAGATGGAGAATTAGTACATTTTATTGAAAGAATGGAGATTGAAGGAAGAACCGCTGAATCTATAGCTATGAATTTGGTTGCAGCTTTTGATAAGCATTGCTAGGGTTTTGGTTGTTGGTTTTTAGATCAACAACCTTCGCTAAAGCTTTGGCGGACAAGTTGATGCAAGTGAAAATATGTTGATTGACTTTCGACCAAAGACCTTATTTTAACTTCCTAGTTTCTTCAATGGCAATTTTCTTTGCTCTTGTCATCAAAGTAGTGAATTCTTGAATCTGGCCTACATCGACAGTGTTGTTATCTTGTAAGTTTATTTCCAAGTCTTTGGCCATTTGAAATAAGAATGGAAAGCCACATATTCTAAAGTTAGACTTTATCCTATGAAAACTCATTATTAATTTTTTTCTGTCTGAGTTTCGTATGGCGTCATTTATATTGACGGTTTCGGCATCAATTAATTGGACCAATAAATCTAGGAATTCGACCATGTCTGGTTCTTCTCCAAAAGAAGAAGTCCTTAAGATTTCTATGTCGAAAAAGTGCGAGGATCTATTTTCATTAGGCATAGCAAATATAGAGCAAAAGGCGAACCAATTTTTACTGCTGTTCAAATAATTGTTTCAAGGTGCTACTCTCTTAATAGACCATTTCCTTTTTCCCTTTGGTTTTGAATAGATGATTCGATCATGTAAGCGACTTGGTCTACCTTGCCAAAATTCTATTAAACTTGGTTTTACAATGTAACCTCCCCAATGTGGAGGCTTAGGAAGCGTTTTTTCTTTCTTGTACAAGTCTTCTAACCTTTTGACTTCATTTTCTAAATCTAGTCTGCTTATTTGTCTACTTTGAGGAGAAGCCCAAGCTCCTATTTGGCTGCCTTTAG
>CALDYJ010000016.1 GCA_937941095.1 uncultured Saprospiraceae bacterium
ACTTAGCCTCAAGTTAAAATAATTACAATTAAGGCCTCTAAACTAAGATTAAGATTTTACTATCTTTAGATAATAGAATACATCATCACTACATCAATGCCCAATTTTAACTACATCAACGCCACTACATCATTTAAGGCAAAAGGCATTGTAAGTATAATGTTTTATAGTATTTCCCTGTGTCTCACGCTATTACATGCCCAAGACAAAGTAATTTCACAAGACTTTAGGCTAGGTTCTGCACAAGTGTTCAATCACACCAAGGATGAATACAAAGCTGGATCTCAAATTTGGGACGTCAATTACAATGCGAGACATGTCTTTTTTGCCAATAATGGTGGCTTATTGTATTTTAATGGAATCGGATGGCAGATCACCACTACTCCAAACAATACCATTATGAGGAGTATTTGCATCGCTGAAGATGATAAGGTTTACATTGGAGCTCAAGATGAATTTGGCTATTTTAAACCAGGAATGGATGGGGACTACATTTTTCACAACCTTAAGGACAGCTTGAAAGAACAATGGTCCAATGTTTCGGACATTTGGGACATAGAAGAAATTAATGAGGACATTTATTTCAGCTCAGACAATTATGTCCATAAATTATCCCATGGTCAACTGACTCGTTTTGAAAAAAATTCGAACATCTCAAAAATGGCTGCCATTGGCAATGAAATTTGGTATCATGCCATCAACGAAGGAACATTCATCATAAAAGAGAATACAGAAAGACGGCTTGATGATGAGGGCTTCTTAAAAGGAAAGAAAATTGTTCAATTTCTATCATTTGGCGAAAGCCAAAAGGTCCTGCTAATCACCGAAAAAAATGGTCTTTACCTCTATGATCAAAATAAGATAAGGCCATGGAAAACAAACGCTGACAGCTTTCTAAAAAACAAATTGATCAGCTCCGCATTGTATGATGAAAAATATGGATTGATCATAGGGACTTATTTAGGAGGCTTTCTGAACATTAACCTAAAAGGTCAAACGATCTTAAAACTCGATAAACAATCTGGTCTTTCGAATAATAACATCAACAGCATGAGCCTCACCCCAAATGGTATTTTGTGGCTAGGCACTAATAATGGTATTTCTGAGATTGATCTCTCCAATGAGATAAGAAAATTTTATCCTGACAATGACTTAGAAGGAGCCATCTATGATATGACTGCTTGGAAAGGTAATTTGTATTTTTCTACATCCAATGGCCTTTACAGCATACCTGAAAAAGATTATTACAACCCTTTACAAGAAATAAAGTTTTCTTTGGTGAATGGCACAAAAGGTCAGACATGGGGAACAGATATCATAGGCGAGCAATTGTATTGTACTCACCATGAAGGCCCTTTCATAATTGATGTGGATAAAAATGAAGCAAAAAAAATTTCGGAAGAAAATGGAGCTTGGAAATTTATTCAACTAGATAATGAACACGTCGCATTAGGCACTTATACAGGAACGAGCTTATACAAGTTTAATGAAAATAAACACTTAGTCTTTAAACGTAAAGTGAATAATTTTAATGAATCTTCAAGAATCTTGCTCTTTGATAAATTCAAAAATCTCTGGGTCTCCCACCCTTACAAAAACGTGTATAAGATAAGTTTTACCGACGATTTTAAAAATGAAACTTTAAAAGTATACACCAAAAAAGATGGCTTTGAAGTAGACCATAGAAACTATGTATACAAGATAAATGACCATTGTTACCTTACAAATGAAACTGGCATCTATGCCTATAATGAGGAATCAGATTCTTTCACCATTGCTGAAGATTTAAAAGATGAATTTGAAACTAATAATCATGTAAGGACATTAATTCAAGACAAGGATGTCATTTGGGCAATAACCAATAATTATACCTGCTCTCTAAAAATCAAAGCAAATGGTCTTAAGAATACCTTTGAAAAAACGGTGCTTAATAATTTGAATACAAATGCAGTTTACATAGGAGGTTTTGAAAAACTATTTCCTATCGATGATTACACGGTCTTTATACCTAGTGAATCTGGAATGATAGAACACAAAATCGACAATCAATTAGATGAATTCCTCAAAGTCAGCATTGAAAAAATCAGCCTACCCTTATTAAACGACAGTTTGGTTTACTCAAAATACTTTAATCAGGATCGAACAATAACTTTAAACCCCAATGAAAATGATGTAAAAATTACTTTTAAAAACTCATACCCTAACACAAGCAAAGCCTACGTTTACAGCACCAAGCTCAATGACTTAGATAATGATTGGACAGAATGGACATCTTCTAACATTAAAGAATACACCAACCTATCTTATGGTGAGCATATTTTTCAAGTGAAAGTAAAAAATCACCACGGAAAAGAAAGTGAAATTAGGAAGGTGTCATTCCAAATTAAAAAACCATGGTACATAGGCTGGTTTGCCTACTGTCTATATGCTTTTATTTTAATAGCAACCTTATCAGCTATTTTCTTAATTCCAAGGAGAAAATACAAAGAAACAACTGCTTTATTAGAGAAAGAAAAACTAAAAAAAGAAGAAGAAATTAAAATCATTAAAGAAGAAAAATTATTAGATGATATCAAATATAAAAACCAACAACTAGCTAGCACAACTTTTCAGCTTTTACAAAGAAAACAAACCTTAAAAACATTAAGAACTAAATTTGATGAGCTAAACGAAAATGCCAACAATGCCTACATTAAAAAAGAATTAAATAAAATTCTTTCCATCTTTAGAAACGACATACGAATTGAAGATGATTGGGATAAATTTAGTTTGCATTTTGACCAAGTACATCAAGACTTTATAAAAAATTTAACCCATAAATTTCCCGAACTGACCGCTAATGATCATAAACTATGTGCATATTTAAAAATGAACTTAAGCACAAAAGAAATTGCTCCACTATTAAACATTTCGGTGAGAGGGGTTGAAATAGGGCGATATCGTCTAAGAAAAAAATTAAACCTTGATAGAAACATAAAGCTCAATGAATTTTTAAATCAAGATATATTTTAAGCAATTCTCTTTTGGAGGAACTAAAAGATGCCTAATTGATGTTTGACCTTAAATTAGCAATACATTGAATGATCAGCAAATGGATTTAAAAATTTCAGGCTACTCTACTGCCCTTTTCTCTACTTGGTTTTTCATTGAAGAACTGAGTTTACTCTTTGATGCCGGGGATGGTATAATGGCTAATCTTTTACAAAAGAGTAGAAAAATAAAGCATGTCTTTATATCTCATGCAGATAGGGATCACATCACTGGCTTATTGCAATTTAATCAGTTGAATGCCAATGAAGGCCGTCCAAATTATTACTACCCTAAGGATAGTGGTTCATTCCTTGCGTTGAAAAATTTTATGGACAAATTTGACCCTCATGTTTCTTCTGGTACTTGGATACCATTAAATGGACATTCAGAAATTGAAATAAAAAATCAGATTTTTGTTGAGGCCTTTATAAATGATCACATTAAAGTCCAAGATAAGCAGTGCAAAAGTTTAAGCTATGTAGTCCATCACAGAAAGTCCAAACTTAAAGAAGCCTTCAAAGACCTAAGCAATGATGAAATTAAAAAAATTGCTTTGGACAAGGGAAAATCTTTTATCAGTGAAGAACATTCTAAAAAGATTTTAGCTTATTCGGGCGACTGCCCAATTGGCAATCAAGAAAAATGGGATGGTACTCAAATACTCATTCATGAAGCAACCTTTTTAAACATGGATAACATTGTTGAAAATAATGCTCATAAACATTCTTTATTAGAAGATGTCATTAAAATGGCTGCAGAAATCAAAATTGAAACCCTGGTATTAAGTCATTTTTCTGTGCGATATAAAAAGGAAGAAATTGATGCAGCAATACGAAAATATTGCAAAGCGTATAAGTTGAAAATACCAGTACACCGCATTTTACCCGGGCAATTTGCGAAAAATATTTTGACCGCTTCTCCAATTAATGCTTAAGTTTTTTAGACATTTAATTAATAAATCGGAGTTAGCGTATAACCAGCTTTACGCAATAAATTTACTACACCATTTTTACCAGCTAGATGACCTGCTCCTACCCCAAAAAAGACTTTTTGATCTTTGGCAAGTGCTCCGATTTTAGGTATCCAATTTTTATTTCTACTATCCAACATTAATTTTTTAAGGGCTTCTTCTCCATGAAAATAATCTTCAAAGACCTCATACAAAGCTTGAGTATTTTCCTCTGCATAATAAGTGATCATCTCTTGAAGTAATTTAGCCATTTCTTCTTCTTTATATAACATCTCCAAAACACCCTCAATTTGATCTTGGTAAGGAATAACATCAAAAATGTTCATCTGTTCTTCAACTTCTTCTAAACCTAAGACCTCCATATTTTTAGAGGCCGCCATCTCTAAAAAAGTTCCTTCAAAACTTGCTGATTCTTCACCAATCAATCCATTTACCAACATGCTAGAAATCATAAAAGGTTTTGTCCTTTCGAAGGCCGCAATGCCAGTGCCTACAACTTCTAAAAGCTCTTCATCTAATGCTTCATAATCCTTTTTCTTCATCAGAGATTTGATGGTATCATCCCCTTTCATGTTCATGTGTTTTGCCATAGCTTCTCCTAGTGTTGGGTCATCCATATCTAATTCTAAGACCAATTGTTCACAATTTTCAAAAGCCTTCTTAACTTTATCTTTGAGCAGAAAATCTTTTTTAGGAAGAATATGAAAAGTGCCATAGAGGTAAGAATCTTGTATTCCATCCCCTTCAATTTTGTACAGCAAAGTATTTTCTTTTACATCAAGTTGCTGTGCGCAAGAATTAAGGATGCAAAACCCAATGATGAGTGAAAATAAAATTGAAAATTTTGTTTTAAAGCTATTCATGTCATGATTTATATCTGAGGAAATAAATGTTATCTAATTCATTAGTAGCGAAAGATTATGAATTATTACATTTCTTTATTTTTTTTAATGATTATTTTAAGTAATCTAAGCTTTGGAATCCCTGCTCTTAAAATAAAATACAACAAACTTGTAATAATCTCTATAATTGAGTTACTAATAATTGGATGAGTCAAGATTTTAAAGACATAGTAGCTAAACACCATGGTATATTTTATAAAATAGCCAGGGCTTATACTATAGAGAAGGCAGATTTTGATGATCTCTATCAAGAAATGCTGATTCAAATCTGGAAATCTCTTCATAATTTTAAAGAGGAATCAAAACTTTCTACTTGGATCTATCGAGTTTCTTTAAACACGGCTCTTACTTTTCAAAGGAAAGAAAAAAAGAAAATACCAATCAAGCAATTAAATGAATTCGAAAACATTGACCAGTTAAACAAAGCAGCATTTGAGAAAACCAACATTAAGGAAGAAAAAATTGAATTGCTTTACAAATGCATCAATCAGCTAAAAAAAGACGAAAGAGCTATTATTCTGCTTTACTTAGAAAATAAAAAGTATGAAGAAATAGCACTGATCATTGGTTTAAAATCAAGTCATATTGGTGTCAAGATAAATAGAATAAAAGCCAAATTACATAAGCTATTAAAAGCAAATGATTATGCCGGAATTTGACCTAATTGACATTTGGCAAAAAGCAGATGAAAAAGCTTCAGACCATTATGTTCATATCGAAAAGAGCGTTGTAAAAATGGCTAAGGCAAAGTCAAAAGACCTTTTGTCAAAAATAAAAAGAAACATGCTCATAGAATGGCTAATAAGCATTGCTATAGGTATTGTCTTCATTATCCAATTATGGAATCATGATTACCGTACAGAAATGATCATAGCGTTTTTAAGCCTATCATTAATTGTGTTGTGGCCTTATTTATCATTATTAAATAAAATAAAAAAATCTTCAGACAGCAATGTCCTTGTCGGCCTAAAGAACTACGTGCAAATCCTCAATCTTTTCATCAAACGATTAAAACTATTAATATACATCATCAGCCCAATCACATTAATAGGTAGCTATCTTCTCGTGGTTTATTCGTATGGTAAAAGTCCCGTCGAAGTATTTATCGACAATTGGATTCCTTTAGCATTTGTTTTTATTATTTATATACTGGCTCATGTGTTCATTGGAATCATATGGTACATTCCTAAGCTGTACGGGAATCCAAAGAAAGAAATTGAAAAGATTATTATCTCCATTGAAAATGGATAAGTATTTCGAGATTCTTTATTAAACTTATTTCTCATTTTTATCTTACTTTAGTCTTTAAAATAAGACGACATGCGAAGCCTGCTTTTTATCCTTTTTATTGCTGCATCTATAGATTCTGTTGCACAAAATTTTGATTTTTCCGCTTTCCAATTTCGTCATCTTGGCCCTTACAGAGGAGGAAGAGTTACTGCAGTAGCGGGAAGTGCTCAACAAAACAATGTCTTCTACATGGGTTCAACTGGAGGAGGCGTATGGAAAACAGAAGATTATGGCATAAGTTGGAATAACATTTCAGACCCATACTTCAAAACTCCTTCTATCGGAGCTATTTCTGTGTGTGATAAAGATCCAAACATCATTTACGTAGGAACAGGTTCAGATGGACTTAGAAGTAATGTCATAAGCGGTAAAGGCATTTACAAATCCAAAGATGAAGGAAGCACGTGGGAATTTATCGGATTGAAAAACACTGGTCAAATCGGCGCTCTTGAAATTCACCCTAGTGATCCAAGTACTGTTTATGTCGCTGCCATTGGACAAGCCTTTCAAGCCAATGAAGAAAGAGGTGTTTATAAAACCGTCGATGGAGGAACTACCTGGAAACAAGTACTAAGTTTATCGGATACGACAGGATTTGCAGACTTAGAATTTGCACCAGACCAGCCAAATACAATTTATGCGGCAGCTTGGAGAGCAGAAAGAAAACCTTGGACCATTATAAGTGGTGGACAAGAAAACGGAATTTATAAAAGTGATGATGCGGGTGCTAGTTGGAATAAAATTGACAATGGATTACCTAAGCTAAAAGGTAAAATTGATTTAGCGGTTTCAAAAGACAATCCTGATTTATTGTATGCCTTGATCGAAGCGAGAGATTCATTAGGTGGCTTGTATAAATCTCGTGATAGAGGGCTAAGTTTTGAACAAGTTTCTTATAAACCGGATTTCGTAGCGCGCGCTTTTTACTATACAAACTTAGCCGTTGATCCACAAAATGCTGACAAAGTGTACATCATCGGAACAGGCTTTCATCTTTCAAATGATGGTGGCAAAACTTGGAAAGGATTGACTACCCCTCACATAGATCATCATGATTTATGGATCAATCCATTAGATTCAAACCTAATGATCCAATCCAATGATGGAGGAGCAAATGTTTCTACAAATGGAGGACTTACATGGTCCCACCAATTCAATCAATCAACTGCAGAAATTTATCAAGTAGAAGTAGACAATCAATACCCTTATTGGCTTTATGGAGGCCAACAGGATAATTATTCCGCTATTGCTGTTCCAAGTTTACCACCTCACAAACATCAAGCAGGAAGTGTCGGCCTCATCATGGATGTAGGTGGATGTGAAACCGGACCAGCAGTACCGCATCCAACTAATCCTGACATTGTTTATGCAAATTGTAAAGGACGATTTAGTGTGTACAATAAAAAAAGTGGGCAAGAAAAAAGGTATGATGTCGAAGGCTACTACATGTATGGGCATAACACTAAAGACTTGCCTTTACGCTTTCAACGCGTGGCACCAATTCATATTTCACCACACGATCCAAGCATTATTTATCATTGTTCTCAATACGTTCATAAAACCTTGGATGAAGGCAAAACATGGGAAAAGATATCTCCAGACCTAACTGCATTCGAAGCCGACAAACAAATGCGATCAGGTGGACCTATTACTAATGACATTACTGGCGAGGAATTCTACAGCACTATTTACTCCATTCAAGAATCAAAAATTAGTAAAGGGCATATCTGGGTAGGCGCGAATGATGGCCCTATTCATCTCACAACAGATGGCGGTTTAAACTGGGCAAATGTTAGCCCAAAAGAGTTGCCAAGCGGTGGAAGAGTTGATGGAATAGAACCTTCACAACACAAAACAAATAAAGCCTATGTAACTGCCTTAAGGTATCAACTTGGAGATTGGAAGCCATATATATATAAGACTGAAGACAATGGGCTAAACTGGAAAAAAATTGTAAATGGCATCCCTGATGATCATCCTGTCCGAGTAATTAGAGAAGATCCAAACAAAGAAGGCGTATTATATGCCGGAACAGAATATGGATTATTCATTTCTTTAAATGATGGAGAAGAGTGGCAATCTTTTCAAAATAATTTGCCCATTACTCCGATTACTGATTTAAAAATTCATAGAGGTGACTTAGTCATTTCAAGCATGGGAAGAGGATTTTGGATGGTAGACAATATTAAAACCATAAGCCAAATCCCTACGAAACTAAAGAAACATTTACTTTTTGAACCAAAAGATACTTACAGGTATAGGTATAAATCATTTGGAGGCGTAAGAGAAGTAGCCCCAAGTCCTAAATATCCTGTTCCCGGTGTGCTTATTGATTATTACTTAAAAGAAAATGTCTCCAATATAAAGCTTGAAGTTTATGATGATGCGAATAATTTAGTCAGAAGCATTCGGCCTTCGAAAAGCAACTTAGAAACAAAATATGACATGAGCACAAATCAAACTACTGTGTCTTTTTCTGACAAGCTGAATAACAAAATGGGTATGCATAGATTCATTTGGGACATGAGACATTTTGGCCCATGGGACGAATCAAAAGAAAAGGCATTTGCAAAAGGCCCCTTAGTTTCTCCAGGAACCTACAAAGTTCGATTACTCATTAACAAAGAAGTTAAGGAACAATCTTTTGAACTAAAATTAGATCCAAGGATTCAAGACGTAAGTTTAAGAGATTGCAAAAAACAAGAAGACTTGGCTTTACAAATCGTAGACCTAATCTCAAAAGCCAAAAAAACAGCTGCTGACATTATTAAGCATCCTTCTTATCTAGACAATCCATTGCTTGTGAATGCTTATGATAAATTAGTGCGAAAAAAAGGAAGTTATACCCAACCCCAATTGATTTCACAAATTCAATATTTAAGTGGTATTGTCAATCAAGCTGACCAAATACCAGGGAATGATGCTTTTAAAAGATTTGAACAACTAAAGAAGGAGTATGAAGAACTTTTAAATAAGCTCCCTCAACAATTTAATAAAGAATAATCTAGTGTTGTAAAAATAAATTCAGTTGTTCTAAGAAGGCTTTTTTTCTTCTACCTGATAAAGAAAGCCTGGTTTTATCTGTAAGTACGACTTCTCCATTTAAGGATTTATCAACACTGTCTACATAATTTAGATTTACTAAATGAGATCGGTTTACTCTAAAAAAACCATAGGCCAAGAGTTGTTCTTCATAATGCATAAGCGTTTTACTTGCTGTAGCTTTTTTATTTCTAGAAAAAATAGTTGTATAATTATTTTCTGCTTTGCAATATAAGATGTCAGCAATCGTAAATACTTCAATATTATTAATGCCTGCAAAACTGATCCTTACGTTTTGATCAAGCTTAAAATTTGAGGTATGCATTTTTGGTTCAAGCTTTTGTTTAAGCCTCCTAATGGCTTCATTCAATTCCGAAGGTTTAATCGGTTTAACCAAATAATCTAAACTATTTAATCTAAACGCAACTGGAGCATAATCTTCAAAAGAAGTGGTAAAGATGGTTTCGAATTCAGGCTCATCAATGTATTCAAATATTTTTGTCCCATCTTCCAAAGGCATTTCTACATCCAAAAAAACAACTGCCGGATTTTGCTCTTTAATTAATTGCACGCCATCTTTCACCGAATGAGCAAAGCCCAAAATATTCATTTCAGGAAAATAATTATCAAGCAACTGTTTTAAAGCAGAGATGCACTGTGGATTGTCATCTATTATAATGCAATCGTATTTCTTATTCATTTTTAAGTTTTATATCAATAAGCATTTTGACTTCAGTATATTCTTCTCCCACTCCGTTCTTGACTCTTTTTATGGTCATTTGTTCTTTTATCGGTTTTCTAGAGAGTTGCTTTGAATTTAAGCTTAATCGCTGTTTAATGGTATTAATTCCTGTTGATTTAGCAAGTTGCTTTCTTTCCTTTTTAGAATGACCAAAACCAATTCCATTATCTTTTACAAAACATAAAATTTGTTGCCCTACAAGTTCAAGTTCAATAAACAAATAAGGACTTTGTTGAGTAGCTAAATTTGCATGCTTAAAACTGTTCTCAATAAGAGGTTGAATCAACAAAGGAGGCAATAAAATATTTTGAATGTTTTCTTTTAAATTTTCTGATAGTTTTATTTTAGTATTGATATCTTTCTTTAATCTAGTTTTTTCCATGGCTAAATAAATTCTTAAAAATTCAATTTCCTGCTTCAAGCTTATTCTTTCTAATGAAGCATAACGCATCGATTTTCTAATCAAGTCTGCAAAATTAGCCGTGTAATCACTTGCCTCCCAAGTATCTTTGTTCTCAATCAACTCTCTGATGGAATAAAGTGCGTTTGAAATAAAATGAGGATTCATGTGATTTTGCAAAGCAGTCATTTTCATGCCATCAATTTCCTTTTGCTGTTGTTGCTCTATGAACTTTTCTTCATCCTTCAAATTGCTGTATTTAAGCGTTCCAGCATAAACTAGCCCGCCAAACAAAAAAAGAAGGACTAACTTTGTCAATAAATAGTCAATCAAAGATTTTTCTATTTCGAATGAGATACTTTTGACTTCACTTTCTCTTGACTCACTGTCCATAGCTTTTACTTCAAAAATATACTGTCCTGGTTTTAATGACGAAACTTTAAATACATCATTTTTTGTTTTAGTCCAAGAGGAATCTTTGCCCAAGAGTCTATATAAATAAGTAATGTTTCTATTTTTGAAGTTAATGGCTTTATATGAAATTTCAAAATCAGTATCTTTTTTGCTGAACCTAAGATCTTGCCTTAAATCTTTCAATACTCCACTTGCAGAAAAGCTAAATTTACTAAAATTAATAGTCTGTTCATCTTTAAGTTGCTTATGCATTATTTGGCACAAACCTTTGTCTGTTCCCACCCAAAGCGTATCCTTATCAATCAAAACGCTTGCGGTATTATTACTTGGTAAATAGTTGTCTTTAGAAAAACCTTTTACTTCATTATTCAAAAGATCGATTAGATAGGCACCATTCACAGAAGCAACTGCTAAGTGTTCGTTTTGATAATGAATGTCTAAAATCCGATCTGAAGGAAGATTGATTTTTCTATTTACTCTTCTATTTATAAATTCAAATACCCCTGAACCAAAAGTTGAGACATAAGAAATAGAATCATTTATAATTTCTATATCAGAAATGTTGTAATCAAAGTCGTCTTCTAATTTATTTAATTCACTTTTGGCTTCATCATAAAAAAAGATGCCGTTTAAGGTTCCAAACCAAAATATATTATCTGGATCAATAGCAATAGCATAACTTCTAATTTGCTGAATTCTTTTTAATCTTCCTGGGCGGTTTTTATTTTTCAAGTAATTTCCATTACCTAATGCAAATCCAACATTATCATCTCCATAAATACAAAAGTCCTTTACATTTGAAGCGTCAGAATTATTTGTGATCATTTCTGGTCCTTGTCCGGCTTTTATGACAAATACACCTTTCGTGTTACAATAATACAATGCCTCTTTATAGAATAGGATTTCATTTATTTTTGAGCCATTGTCTTCCAGTTCTTTCATCTTATTATTTTTGAATGAAAAAACCTCTCCATTGTTGGTACCAAAATAAATTCCATCTTTCCCTTTTGTTATCGATTCAATTGAACTTAATCGATCCTTTTCATTTTCAATCTTAAATATTTTATTATTAAACTGTCTTAATACATGCACACCGTTTGTAGCTGTAGAAATCCATAATAGATTCTCTCTGCAAACATATATACTATGAATGTTTAAATTTTCCATTATGGGATCAGATACAATTATTTTTGCTTGCTCAATGTCAATTTCATGATAGCCAGCAGTTGTTAAGGCATAAATCTTAGAACCTCTATATTCTATTTGATTGACTTTTTTTGAAAATATATATTTGTAAAGCAGAACATCATCTTCAAAGAGTAGCAATGAATTGTCTCTTAAATTATATATTAAACGAATCTGACCATCTTGATAAATCAAATCTCTTAGATCACCTTGTATTGGAACTGAAGATAATAGGTTTAATTTTTTATCGTATTGAACAAAATTTGCTGATGAAAAAATCAATTCATTTTTCGGAGCTGCTAAAAAATAATTTAAATCCTGAGGAAAATTTATTTTTATCTCATCACTAAAATTTCCCGCTTCATCTATTTGGAAGCTCTTAATGCATTTATTATTTTCGTAATACTCATTCAAAATCAATCTATCCTCAATAATAAAAATGTCTTCCAATCTGCGATTTGGATTTGAAGGAGGAATTTCTACTTCTTTGACTTCACCATCTATGGCTACATAAAGTTGGCCTGATACATTCCTAAACCAAATATTCCCCCAAGAGTCTTTGTATAAATAAGCGATAAAATGATCGCGCAGGTTTGGAACCTTTACCTCTTGAACTTCTTTTCCATCGTATTTAACGATCCCAAAATCTGTCGCAATCCAAATTTGACCTATGTCGTCTTGCTCTATCCGATAGACTATATTAGAAGGTAAGTTATCATTACTATTTATGGTCCATGAAATCGGCCCTTGTCCATATAAGTTAATTGAATCAAGTGAAAAAAATAAAACGAAATACAATAAGACCTGCAGAGATCTATTCAATTTTCTAGTATTGTATTTAATATTATCTTTTTTCATATTTGATGTTCCCTAAGTCATTTCACACATTCACCTTCCCAAAAGGTTCATTCAATAAAGTTGACTATAAAGTGGTAGCTAAAAGATTTAATTTACCATTATTAAGCGCACAATGAAAGTCTAAACTTAAAAAAGAATAAAATATTTGCATCCATTTCCCCTCTTGGTGCATACTATTATTAAACGATAAACAATATATATGAGCATCAAATTAAAAGCAGTCCTTACACTCATTTTAGCATCACATCTGAGTTTTGCTCAAATTTATTTTTTTCATGATTTTCAAGATGAAACTTTTCCAGACGGAACTGTCATTTATGATTTAGATCAAACATCTAATCTTTTGTTCCAAAATGATTCTTGGTTTACGAGAGAAATAGCAGAGAATAAAATTAGTGCTTGGAGTTCTGGGTTTACAATGGATGGCCAAGAAACAAAAGTTGACAACTGGTTTATAATCCCAGATTTGGAGATTCAAGAAGAAACCTTGCTAAGTTTTCTTTATAGAAAATACAACAATAATCAAAGTAAAATTGAAAACCTTAAAATAATGATTTCTGAAGATGGACTTGAGCCATCTGACTTTAATCTATTGAAAAATTTAAATTCTTCCCAATACAATAGGGAATGTAATTTGTATGTTGACTTGCAAGAATATGCCAATAAAAAAATAAATATCGCCTTTGTACATCAAATCGAAAAAGGAGGTCACATTTCAATTGACGACATTACCTTGACCGCTAATGCCAGTCAATCACACGACATTAGAACTGAATCAAGCATTCCTAGTTTTCCTTATGTTTATCCTGGACCTCATGATTTGAAACTAAAGATCACACAACTTACCGAAGAGCCCATTACTTCATTACAAGTAAATTATAGCATCGATGGTGGTATTAATGTGGTAAGTAAAGGATTGACCTGCCCTTATTTCTATCAACAAGTTGGAAAATTCACCTTAGAAGATTTTTTAGTTTTTACAGAACCTGGTGTTTACAAGGTAGACATCTGGACCAGTCTACCTAATGGTACATCAGACATCCAAGACAGCAATAATTATGAATCCATCCAAGTCGTTGTCTTGGAAGAAAGTGCGAAAAGAAAATTGCTCTTAGAAGAATTTACTGCAACCTGGTGTAGTTTCTGTACCAGAGCTCCATTAGATGTAAAAGATTTACTTGACGAATTTGGGGAAGAAAATTTTGTGATCACTGCCCTCCATGGAAACGATGATTTAGCTATCCCTGCATTCGAAGAATTAATTTCAGCAATCCCAAATTTAACGAGTGGTTTCCCAACAGTGTCTCTAAATCGTTTTCAACCCAGTGTAAACATTGACAATGTAGCTGTTGCAAATACTGATTTATGGCGAGACAATACAATTAACTTATTAAGGCATCCTAGTCCTGCAAATTTAAACGCAGAAATAACATTTGATGAAGAAAGCAGATCATTAAAGATTGATGCTAAAACACAATTCATTGGCAAAGATGCCGGAGACCTTAGGCTGCATTGTCTCTTGACTGAAGATGGCATCACAGGCTATCCGCAAAGCAATGCCTATAATGACTCCATAAATTATGTAGAACTTTACCAAGCCGGAAATCCTATTGTTGACTATGTCCACAACCATACCTTAAGAACTTATCTAAGTGAAGCACTAGGCGATCAAGATGTGATTGCTGATGAAATAAATATTGGAGATGAATTTGGAAAAGAATATGAATATATAGTACCTGACGAATTTAAAGCTGAAAACTTAAAGGTCATTTTGTATTTATCAAAAAATCCAAATGAAGGTAGCGATGTTGGTCAATTCATTGTTAATGCTGAATCATTTGACCTTGTTGATTTTATTTCAGGCATAAGTGAGTCAGAAATTTTATCCAACGAAATTCAAATTCAACCAAACCCTTCGACTGGATTATTCATGGTCAATTTTGATGGTGTAATTCCTTCTGAAATCACAATTACAGATAATTTAGGAAGGAAAGTAAAGGATTTTAACATCCAATCAAAAACAACATCCATTGATCTAAATGGGCTTGTAGAAGGAATCTATTTCATGCAAATGAACATGAATGGTTATTTAATCTCCAAAAAACTGATTAAACTCTAGTGTTTCAATTATCATGATGATAAGTGCGCTGTATTAAATATACAGCGTACTTTTTTAATTCAATTCCACCAAACAGCATAGCCTCTTTTTCTAAGACTTTCAGCTAATGCTTTTTCCATATCTACTGCTTCCGGTTTTGTAAGAGGATTTAATTTATCATACAAACTAGGTCTTAAGAACAAACCATATTTTTCTACAAACGAAGAAGATATTTTAATCCCCTTTTTGGTTCTATATCCTGCTTTATGTTTTTGAAACCGTTCTAAAGGAGTATTGCTTGTCATGCCAACATAGAGGCACTCAAATTTGTGATTATAGTCCGGATTGGCCAATCTAAATTTTTTTGATTTTTCCCAAACAGATTTATCAAGTTCGATGACATAGACGTAGTAGTTTTTCTTTGTTTTCTTTGCCAAATTTACTGTTAATCTGTATGATTATACAAGCCACCATTTTCCGTTTTCATGAATGTATCATAAGGGATCTCTTCTTGTTTTATGAATCCTTTTGAAGGCAGACTTCCATTATCAACCATCTCTACTACTGCCGCTATTGAACAAGCTGTTGTCCAAGAGATTGCCCTCCATTCTTTTCCTCCAATATCTAAGGGTGAGAAAGAATTAAAATATTCATTTCTAAAAATCTTTTCACCTTTCCAACCTTCGACAACCGCATAGATGTATACAACATCTTCTTTGACTGGAGGCTTAGCATTTTCAAGAATTGCAGTTAATTGCTTTTTATCATTTTTCATGATTAATTCTTGTATCAAAAAACGCATTAGTTTTCCGTGACCAGGATACCTGATTGTTTTATAGTTGAGGGTATCTACTTTTCCTTCATAGGTCTCACACATTGTTCCCAAACCTCCAGAAGTTGTAAAGGCTTCAAACTCTCTACCACCTATGTTTATGTATTCAAATCCGTCTAAAGAACTGACCATTTTTCTCTCTCCATTATGAATGGCTTCAGCATCGTTTATGTATTCATTAATAACACCTGCTGGAGACCAAGTAAATGAATAAGCCAATTGTCCATTTGGGTATTTAGGTAAAGCACCTACTCTTAGTTCTATGTCTCTTACCTTTGTAAAATCCTTTGTCAAATGAGCACCAATTATTCCTATAAAGCCGGGTGCTAATCCACATTGAGGAGCCATTACACAATTGGCTGTTTTGGCTAACTCTCTGATGTAATTTGTTGTGTCAACGTCTTCTGTTAAATCAAAATAATGGACACCTTTTGCGTGCGCAATTTTTGCGATGGCTTTATTCAAAAAGTAAGGCAGAGCAGAAACAACTGCATCATTTTCTCCAATTAATTGTTCCATTTTAGCAGTATCTGTAACATCAGTTTCTACCACTGCAAAAGGAAGTTTAAAATCATAATGTGGTTTTTGACGATCAACACCTGTTACTTCGTATTTTTTACTCAGTAAAACACCAACTAAGGTTCCGACTTTTCCTAATCCTAATGTTAATATCTTTTTCATTTTTTAATTAAATTAGTATGCGAATTATTTTTATTTGATTGATTGCAAATGTTTGCTCAGCTTTTATTTATTTTAAAATAAGCCACTAATGTTACCATCAGCATCGATGTCAATATTATTAGCCGAAGGCACAGAAGGCAAGCCAGGCATCCTCATAATTTTTCCAGTGATAGGAATTAAAAAACCAGCGCCTGCAGCAATTTCAATTTCCCTCACGGTTACTAGAAAATCTTTAGGTCTTCCTAGTAGCTTCGGATTATCTGAAAGAGATTTTTGAGTTTTGGCGATACAAACTGGTAAATGATTCAAACCAAGTCTATCAATTTTTCTCAGATCTGCTTTTGCTTTTGCTGCATAATCAATGGCATTTGCTCCATAGATTTTTTTCGCTACTGCTTCGATTTTATCTTTAACTGGACTTGACCATTGATACATTGGAGTAAACTGTCCATTGTTATTTTCAACTGCTCGAACAACTGCAGCTGCCAAATCTTTTCCACCTTCTCCACCTTTCGCCCAAATTTCTGCTACATGTACTTCTATGCCTAAGGATTCACAAGCTTCTTTTACAACCTGTATCTCTTCATCAGTATCTGTTAAGAATTTATTTATGGCCACAACAGGGTTCAAATTAAATTGCTTTACATTTTCTAAATGTTTTTGGAGATTAGGCAAGCCATTTCTAACAGCTTCGACATTTTTTTCCGTTAAGTTCTTCAAGTCTGCACCTCCATGATATTTTAATGCCCTTATGGTTGCCACCAAAACCACTGCCTTAGGATTTAGACCAGCACTCACACATTTTATGTCTAAAAATTTCTCCGCACCAAGGTCACAGCCAAATCCAGCTTCTGTGACCACATAATCAGCTAAGGATAAACCCATCTTAGTCGCAATCACCGTATTTGTTCCTTGAGCGATATTTGCAAAAGGCCCTCCATGAATTAATACGGGATTTCCTTCTATGTTTTGTACAAGATTAGGTTTTATAGCGTCTTTCATCAAAGCTGCCATGGCACCATGCGCTTTTAAATCCCGCGCGTAAACTGGCTTTTTATCATAAGTAAAACCAACAAAAATATTTGCAAATCGCTCCTTTAAATCCATTAAATCTTTTGACAAACACAAAATCGCCATAATTTCTGAAGCAGCAGTGATGTCAAATCCTGTTTCCCTAGGTACCCCTGAGGTAGTTCCTCCAAGTCCAATAACGACATCTCTTAATGCCCTATCATTCATGTCCACTACTCTCTTCCAAAGCACAGTCCTGGGATCAATACCAAGGCTATGGGTTTTACTTTGAAGGTTGTTATCAATCAAAGCAGCTAATAAATTATGTGCTTTTTCTATCGCTGAAAAATCTCCAGTAAAGTGAAGATTAATGTCCTCCATCGGAATAACTTGAGAATACCCTCCTCCAGTTGCACCTCCTTTGATGCCAAAAACTGGCCCTAGTGAAGGTTCTCTTAATACAGCCATAGCCTGCTTTCCTATTTTGTTCAAGCCTTGGGTTAAGCCTATAGAAACTGTTGTTTTTCCTTCTCCTGCTGGTGTTGGTGAAATAGCCGTTACCAGGATTAAATTATTGTCTTTAATTTTCTCTTCATCAATCAGATCCAAAGGCAATTTTGCCTTGTATTTTCCATAAAATTCGAGCTTCTCCTCCGAAATTTTTACTTTCCCAGCAATATCTTTGATGTGCTCTAATTTTGCTGCTCTTGCAATTTCTATGTCTGATGCCATTTTGATTTTTATTTTGAATTCAAATTTAGATTAATTTAGCAGAATCCATAAGCATGAGCTAAGTTGATTTTACATTTTTAATCTATATTCCATTATTTTGTAGTTCAGCAAGCTTCTCGAAATAGAAATTGCTGTTAATATCTTTAGTAGCTCAAGATTCTGATTAGCAGGCTAAGCTATGCTAAGAGTAATTATTATCATTATTTTTTTGTGAATACATAGATTTCATGCCGATAAAAAAATACAAACAATTTGAAACCGAAAGACTCAAGCTTAAAATTTTTGAAGCGCTTGATGCTCCTTTTTTATTTAATTTAATGAATACTCCAAAATGGAAAAGGAACATCGGTGATAGAAACATTCAGACCATTAAGGATGCTAAAAATTACATTGCCGAAAAAATGACTCCTCAATTTGAAAAAATTGGTTTTGGAAATTATGTCATCATCCGCAAGACAGATGAACTTTGCTTAGGATCCATTGGATTATTTGATCGTCCTGGACTTGAAGGTTTTGACATCGGATTCGCTTTATTACCCGAACATGAAAAAAAGGGATATGCATTTGAAGCTGCTAACAAGCTCAAGCACGAAGCCTTTGGAAAATTTGGAATACAAACCATCAATGCCATAACAAATCAAGATAATTTTGCTTCCCAAAATCTCATCTTGAAATTAGGACTTGAATATGTAGGTTTAATAAAACTTCCTAAAGAAAGGAAAGAGATCAAACATTATCAAGTAAAAAAATTAAATGATTAGCAAAAAAGATTAAAGTTTGAAAATTAAAAAACAACAATTACGTTTACCTTAAATAAACTATCTTAGCTTTATTACAAATGAATAGCATACGAATCACAGCTTGAAAACAATGAATAAACGAACCTTACTACTCTTCTTCTTTTTAGGCCTTCTAATGTCTTTGAATGCTCAAGATGACAGGGAAAAAATAAATTCTCAAGAAGGACCACATCGAAATGAAGTAGGCTTAAATCTTAGCAATGTGATCATCAACCTCGTAGGCAATACTGGCAATGTTGATGACTCCGATCCAGCTAATTACTCTATTAGTTATAAACGTCAACTTAAAGAGGACAAATACCTAAGACTCGCTTTTAATGTAAAAATCGATCTTAAGAGCGACGATGAAGTAACCAATGTTACCAACAACAACAATTTCAACTTTAGAGTAGGCTATGAAAAAAGAAATTCTATTTCTGAGAAATTACTGTACTACTATGGTATAGACCTGCTCGGCACTTTTAATTCTGCTGAATCAACTTTTGCTAGCCCAAATGATATTGTTGAGTTGAGCAACACCACTTACGGATTTGGATTAGGGCCTGTGTTTGGGGTGCAATTTTTATTGAACAAGAGGATGGCTATAGGAACTGAAGCAACTTTATATGGAGTCTTTCAGATCAATAAGGTAAAAGAAGTTTTTGAAGTAAATACCTTTTTTAATAAAGATGAAACGAACTTTGAATTTACTGCCATATCAACCATTCCTAAGTCTCTCTATTTTATAATGAATTTTTAAAGCCAAGCGATGAAAAAATACTACTTGTTTTTGTTGGCTTTATTAAGTGTGCCACTTCTTACAACTGCACAAGTTGATTATGAAGAAGAAATCATTTACCCTAGCGTATTAAAAGAGAGGTCAATTAATCTTACGGGCTTATTGACTCAATTTATCCCTTTTGGAAACCCAAGCATACGAGGTGGACCTATTACGTACGCGGAGACGAAGATTAAGAATAATAAATTAAGAAGGTTTGGTATTGGAATGAATATAGATCCAGATAATGAGGCTAATACCTATTTTCATATTCGTTTTGGAGGAGGAAAAGAGATTAAAGTGTCAGAAAAATGGTCATATTACAGGGGATTGGACGTTTGGGCTTTTGTTGGCAATTTCAATCTGCCTGGAGAAAATGTAAACACTGCAAATTTCTTTTTTGTGGATTCAGGAATAGGAATTGCTCCATTTGTTGGAGCTAAATACCACATCACACCAAATGTTAACATTGGAACAGAATCTAACTTATTTATTGGTTTAAATACGGATGATGGGGCATTAATAAAAGCCATTCCCCCTATTTCCTTATTTATTAGCTTCAGATTTCCAAAAAACTAAGTTAAAATTTAGAAAATCATATCATAAATGCCCATTTATCGTTATTATTAGGAAGCTAAAAAAATATAAAATGAACTCAAAACTTCTATTCCCCATCTTTTGCATGCTCCTTTTATTTGCTTGTGAACCAGATTCTTCCATTTTAGAGACCGAAGAAAAACCTACACTTCCATCAACAGTTGCTCAATATGATCAGGTTATGATGCCTGCTCATTTTAGTTTTATGAGTGTAAATGGCTCAACTGGTGAGGTAAGTACTGAAGGAACTTCTCCAATCCCACTTAATGCTTTGGATGACATTACAAACGAAAAGGCAACCCTTGGAAGGGTTTTATTTTATGACAAAAAATTGTCTTTAACGAATAGGGTTTCTTGTGGATCTTGTCATGATCAAAAAGCAGGTTTTGCAGATTCAAAAGCTTTCAGTGATGGCTTTAATGGACAAAAAACGAAAAGGAATTCGATGGCTCTTGCCAATTCGGTTTATAATAATAGTTTTTTCTGGGATAGTCGAACACCAGATTTAAACACCTTAATTCTTCAACCTGTTGTTGACCACATAGAAATGGGTATGGAAGAATTGGACAAATTGAATTTGAAATTAGAAAATACATCTTATTATGGCGAGCTTTTCGAAAATGCATTCGGAGATGATCAGATTTCTTCTGTTCGAATTTCGGAAGCGATCGCAACATTTGTAAACTCCATGGTTTCTAAAGACAGTAAGTTTGACGAAGGTGTTGCTACTAATTTTGAAAACTTTTCAGCCATTGAGTTAGCAGGTAAAGACTTATTCTTTAGTGCAAGAACGAAATGTGGAACATGTCACTCAGGAGCAAATTTCATTGCAAACACAGGATTTGCTGAGATTGCAGTTGGATTAATACACTTTTCGGAAGAAGATATGAATGCGCATCCTTCTTTAAGAGATGTATTCCCTGGTGAGTATAATCAAACGGTAGGAACCGCTAACATAGGATTGGATAAGCAATATGCTGATCAAGGAAGAAATGATGGGAAATTTAAAATCCCTAGCCTTAGAAACATAGCAGTAACAGGTCCATACATGCACGATGGAAGGTTTGCTACCTTAGAAGATGTGATTGATCATTATGATCAAAATATACAACCTCATACACATTTGGATGACAAATTTTTGTCAGCTGGAAGCGCTAATCCACAATCGCTCAACTTGAATGAAAATGAAAAACAAGCGCTTGTTGCTTTTCTAAATACCTTAACTGATGACTCATTATTGACGGATGATAAATTTTCAAATCCATTCTAAGTTGATTGGAAATTAAACAAAAAAGGCTCAAGCTTATTATAATCAGCTTGAGCCTTTTTTGTTTAATTTAATTTTCTAATTTTGATGCTTCTTTATCTTTCTTTTGACATGAACCTTTATGAAAATTAGTTATTTCTTTAACAGATTCAGCTCTTTCTTGATGTTACCAGTTTTATATTTTCATGGAAAGAAAATAAGAAAAACAATACCCGATCTTCCTGAAGCTACAGGTAATCAAGGTGAAGTTAATATAGAAGATTCTAAACCTTTCAACATCATCAGTCTTGGTGAAAGTACCATTGCAGGTGTCGGTGCAGATAAACAAGAAGAAGCATTTACAGGCACCTTAGCTAAAAAATTATCTGACAGCCTACGCAGAAGTGTCCATTGGAAAGTATATGCCAAAAGTGGCTACATAATGAAACGTGTAAATGACAAAATCATCCCTAAAATAAAAGAGCCTAAACTTGATCTTATAGTTATTGGAATGGGTGGAAATGATGCGTTTAGAATGAACAGTCTTAAAAATTGGAACAAAGAAATTAATCGATGCATCAAGCTTTTGAGAGCGAATTATAATTGTCCTATATTATTCATAAATATGCCCCCAATAAAAGAGTTTCCAGCATTCAGTAAAACAATAAAATACACCATTGGTAATTTGGTAGAATTTTTCGGACAAGCTTTAAAAGAAAACATAGAACATAAAGAAAATGTCTTCTTTATTGATGAAATCATAAAGCTCGATGTTTGGAAAAAGCGTTTGAACATTACTCAAAAAGGAACAGAACCATTTTACAGTGATGGCGTTCATCCATCCCTTTTTACTTATCAAGTTTGGGCCAAAGAAACTGCACAGTACATTTTTGACAAACAAATGGTGTAAAGAATTAAAACTTATCTATCCTTCGTAGGAGGCCCAAGCTACATGTGATTCTCCAAGGATTATTTCTAACTTTCCATTAAATTCATCTTTGAGTTTTTTAGTCAATTCATCATGGATGTATTTGGCCAAATACTCAGTTGTCGTAATCTGGCCTTTCATACTGGGTACTTCATCTAAATTTTGATACTTTAAAGGAGATAAGGTTTCTTTCAAAACATCATGAGCTCTCCCGATATCGATGACTACATTATGATCATCCAAATAATTTGATTTGAAAATCGCATCTACAACATAAGTTGCACCATGCATTTTTTGAGCAGGGCCAAAAAATGGATCAGGCAATGAATGTGCGATCATGATATGATCTCTTATTTTTACAGTATACATTAAGGGTATTTTATTAATATAATTAAATCTTCTTTTAGAGGACCTTTTCGTATTTCTTCAAACAACTTAGGCGCTTCTTCTAAATTTATAATTCTGCTGATGTATTCATCATAGATCTCGTTTTCCAATAGTTTAAAAACAATTTCTTTCCTTTTCAAATAAGTCATAGGCTGCATATGCTTTGGAATCTGACCTACTTGTGAAGAGATAATTTTCAATCGTAAGGTATGAAATGATTCTCCTAAATTTATTTGCACAGGCCTATTCCCATACCAACTTAATTCAATGAGTGTTCCTTCTAATGCTAAGGCTGCCAAACCTGAATTCAGAGCAGTTTCATTTGCAGTTGTATTGAAAACAACTTCAAAATTCTTTTCACAAAAGGCAGCTACGACTTCAAAACCTAAGGATTTGGCTTTTTGAATTTTCCAGGGGTTTGGTTCAATAACCAGTGGATCAATTCCAACATATAAGCGAAGCGTCTCAGCCAATAATGCTCCAACACTCCCAAAACCTAAGACAGCAATTCTTTTTTCATTACCGTCTAGTCGAGCATCCCATATTGCATTCAGACAAGTTTCCAAATTACTAGCTAGACATGCTCTTTGGGGAGGAATTTTTTCTTTTACTTCAAAGTAATCCTCCTCTTTAACATCACAATAACTTTGATGAGGATGCATCAGATGCACTAATACATTTTTTGATGTCCCTTCGATTTCACCGACTAAAGAATAACCATATTTTATGGGAAATTCAAAAGAACCTTCCATGTGTTGGACCGTCATGCTCGAATACATGTTTACTGGCACTTCCCCTTTGGAGACAATTCGTTCAGTCCCAAGACTTATCATCGAATAAAGACTTTTTATTTTTACTTGATGTTTTGGCGAGATTATTTGTTCTAGGATCTCGGAAGAATAGCTGCTTGAATGCCACAGAGCTTTAACTTTCATATCCAGTCATCATTATCCCATCACCCATTCTAAAATGATTGACAAAAGAAAAACTTTTAGCTTCAGAAACTTTGACGATATCCTTTATTGATGTGTATGGAGATCTACCTGCACCAAAATACATTGGTGAAATATGAATTTGACAATAATCTATTTTAGATGCTTTTAAAAAGTGACCAATGGTTTCTGCTCCACCTTCTATCATGATACACTTATGATTTTCTTGTGAAAGAATTTTGGATACATCATTCGGATTGATGACTCCATTTTCAGTTTCAATTGATATCTTTCTGATTTGATTGTTTATTATTGCTGGTTTGTCGTAGGCTTTATGCAACAATAATATTTCATCATCGGAAGCTTCCATTAAAGAATTAAAACTATGAGACTTACCTGAGATAACAATCCTTTTAGGATTGCTGCCTTCTACCATTCTTACATTAAGTTTAGGTAAATCATTCTTTAAAGTTGTGCCGCCAATAATGATTGCATCTGCTAATGCTCTTAACCTATGAGCGTGTATGAGATTAATATCATTACCGATCCATTTTGAATGGCCGCTCTTCGTGGAAATATACCCATCAAGACTTTGAGCAAAGTGTGAAAAGAAAAATGGTTTTCCTTGAGTAATTTTCGGCCCTAAGATGATCGGTAAATATATAGAACAAGCTTTCTTTAAAATTAGGTTGATGCCTTTATGAACTTTAAACATCAGATTAGGACCTAAAAAAGTTTCTTCAAAAACATTGCTTTTGCGATCTGCAAAAAGCTTTACTTCTAAGCCTAGACCTTCTTTTTTCACTTCAAGAAAATGTGGCTTTGACCAGGTAAATTCCTGCGATATAAGACCCTGAGCGTTAAACGCTTTCTCTTTTAGGGCTAAAAAACCACTCCATATTTCTTTGTCTAAAAGCATAATGTTCTTGAAATTAAAAAATTACTTCTAAATGAGTGGACATAAGTGGGAAAAGATCAATTTTATCAGTTATTTGACGCTTAAGCTTCTATACTTTGGATAAATGAAGTAAAACAACAATAAGATTATACACATGCTTAAAAACTGAAGAAGACCAAAGGTGTCAATACTCAAAGCAAGTGCTTCGCAAGTATACCAAGTCAATAGGCAAACTGTCGTCCCTGATAAGAATGCAATGGCCAGATCACCTAAATAGACCTTGTCAACAATTAAAGTTCTTGCACCAAAATAATAAAATGCAAATTGGACTATATTCATTATGCCTATGGCGTATAAGGCTCCCTTCAGTCCATGACTTGGAATTAAGGTAAAAAACAAAACAACTAATAGAACCAATGATATAGCTGTAGTCGTTGATATGTAGGCAGATCTTTTTAAGAAGATCAGTTTTAGCGCAGCTAATCTGCTCAATAATCGAGGGAGCATAAGTAAAGTCGCTAATGGAAACAATTCTACGATGCTTAGGTATTTTGAATTGTCGGTGATTAAATGGAGATTCGTGCCTGCCATCAAAATGCCTGAAAAGGCTAATAGTCCTATGCAAATGTACCAAAAATACATTTTTTGTAAATGAGGATTATCCTTGACAAAACCGATTTTAAAATACTCAAAAACATAAGGACGAAAAGCATTATCCATCGCTGAAAAAATCAGCCTGACCAATCCAATGATAGCAACCAACAAAGCATATTTCCCTACTGCTTCCAAATTTAAAATTCGCTCCAGCAAGATTCTATCTCCGTTCATGAAAAACCAATTTAGAAAAATGAAGGGTAAAAATGGAATAGAAAATTTTAATGCATTATTCAACATTTCTTTGTCAACATTAAAATCTAGTAGTCGCCACTCTTTTATGAGAAGAACAAAACAAATCAGCACTCTTGATGCTAGCATACCTAAAATCGCTCCCAATACACCTAATTCATAAATAACAATCAACAAATATTGAAAAAGTACATTCATCAATAAAAAGCTGATGATGTAGCTGCTGTAAATTTTTAAACGGTATTCATTTTTAAGGACTACATAAAAGACACTAGGGATTTGTCCAAAGAAAACTGAAATCAAGACCAATGGCCCAAAAGGATAAAAGCTTAGTTCTTCGCCTTTAAAAATGCCGTCAAAAAACAAATAGCCGAGTGTGAGCATGGCCAGCAATGTAAAAAAAGAAGCCATGACTGCTGTAGTAAAAATACTTTTGATAAATTTTATGCGAAGTTCATCATCCTGATAATAATCGTAATAAGTGGTACGCATTGCCGCATCCAACTTTAAATTTGAAAAAGATCCATAGAAACTTCCCAATAAATTAAAAATAACCAACAGTCCATACTCCGAAGGATCGTAATGTTTTAAGTAAATAGGTAGCAATAGAAAACCAATCGCAGAAGGTAAGACACCTAAAAGAGTAAAAAGCAAAATTGCCTTAGCAGGATTATTTTGAGAAGTATTTCCCTTTGGTTTATCTAATATCAAAAAATTATATTTTCTTTATCATCATTGAAAAAATAAAGTGATAGATCAAGACCCTAAATTACTAACATTATTAAAATGGAATCGCTGGAATGCATTAATTATTACAATTAGTTCTCTTTTGTGCTTAATTAGTGCTTCTTATGCCCCACTAATTTTGGCTTCCATAATTTCTTTCATGAGTTTCTTTTATTCTCAAAGGCAAACATGGTTAGCATTGAAGCCTTCACCAGGTTGGGCTAATCTTTTGACCAGTTTTAGATTAATCATCCTACTAGCAAGTATATTCCTCTCTTCAGTGATCGGTCACAAAACTATGGCTTTTGTCTTAATACTCTTTTTGATCCTTGATGGATTTGATGGTTATTTAGCCAGAAAGTATAAACAAGAAACCGATTTCGGTAAGTACTTAGACATGGAAACTGACGCTTTATTCGTTTGCCTAATGAGTCTATTTTTATATTTCGAGCAATACTTTAGCTGGTGGATTATTATAATAGGTCTATTGCGCTACTTGAATGTCATGGCAGAATTTCTTTTTGTGAATAAAAACGCCTTAGACCCTAGATTAAAAGTTGCTGTGTACATAGCGGTCTATTTATTCATAGCTTTACTTACTCCTATTTTCTTTGATAGATTAATACATTTTCCAATTGTTTTGTCTGCAAGCATCCTAGTGAGCGCCTCTTTTATTTATACCTTTATCTTCAAAATTAAAAACAGTCCTTGAGTATTCATTTTTTAAATCCGGGCTCCATCAATCAAATTTCAGGAGGCTACATCTTCAATAAAAAATTTATTGAAGGCCTTAAGTCAAATGGCAAAAAGCTTGAACTTTTTGAAATTGAAACCTTGAAGGATTATTCTCCTAGTGAAAACGAAGTCGCTGATCTTGTCATTATCGATAGCTTACTTTTTTTCAAGAACCCGAGGCATACATTAGAATTAATACAAAAACACAACGTAATACCGATCATCCATCTGAGTGATGGTCTACAAGATGTCACTTATAGAGCTGTTGAAAAAAATCTTTTACAAGACTTGAAGATTTTAGTCACCTCTGAATTTGTAAAATCTGAATTAGTTAGATACTTTTCAATAGGAGAAGAAAATATCTTAGTTTTAGAACCTGGGATTGAAACTAATTTTTCTAAACCTAACTACCCCTCTAAAATTAAAGACTTCATATGCGTCTCCAACCTAGTTAAACGAAAAAGAGTCCTAGCCTTAATAAATATTTTAAATGATTTAATTGAATTCAACTGGACATTACAAATTTATGGAGACGATAAAATTGAACCATTATACGCTGAGAAACTAAGGAATTTTATAAAACAAAATAATTTAGAAGAAAGAGTTCGAATTTCGGCTGCTCTACCACAAGAAGAACTTTTTAAAAAAATGGCAGAAAAAGATATGCTTTTACATTTTGCAGCTTACGAGACATTTGGCATGTCAATTTTTGAAGCCGCTGCGATTGGTCTTCCCATATTAAGTACAAAAACTGGTGCATGGGAAGCCTTAAAATTGTACCCATTGGCTGGTTTTATTGAATTAGAATCCGAATTCAAGTATAAAGAAGCGCTCAAACACATTCTGACAAGTGAGCATCAATCCATAGATTTGAGTACTTTTAAATTACCTTTTACTTGGGAAAGGGTAAGCAACAAATTTCTTTCATGGCTTTGTTAATCATAGTTGCCTACATCACTTGGATTTATGAATTAGCCTTTTTAGCTATTCCAAGTGTCGCATCTAACAAAGCCATACTAAAACAAAATGATAAACCTTTTATAGCAAAAGCATTTCATATAATGCTTAGCTTCTTTTACCTCATAGCTTTTTTATTGCCTTTAATCTTTATTCTTGATCCGATCTTCACTTCATATTCGTTTGCCTTATTCAAACAAAATGCTTTAACTAAGATCTTAGGAATACTAGTTCTGCTGATGGGTAGGTTTATTTCGATTTGGGCGACGATCCAAATAAGCAAAAACAACGATCACAAAAGGGAACATTCTTTGCAAATCAAAGGCTTGTATAAATATTCCAGGAACCCAATTGTAATAAGTAATGCATTATTTTTAATCAGCATGTTCGTCCTTTTTGGAAGTCTTATTTTTCCCTTGGGACTAATATGTTATTTATGGGATATGCACATTAAAATACTAATCGAAGAAGAATTCTTAAAAAATCAATACGATGAAGATTATAATACATACCTTCATAATACAAGGAGATACCTGTAATGGAACAGACTAAACAAGCAGAACAAGAAAAAATAAGAGATTGGTTTAATAAAACTTATGAAAGTCGCTCAGAGCAATATTTAAGACCAGTACGAGCATACAGTATATTCATAGATTTATTAGATCCGAAAAAAGGAGAAAAGATACTTGATATAGCATGTGGTGTTGGAAGAATTCTACAAGCTGCAGAGCCAAAGTCCTTAGAGCTCCATGGCTTAGACATTTCAGAAGTAGCGATTAGTAAAGCAAAACTCAATCTTCCTAAGGCAAAATTAATCGCAGGAAATGCTGAAGATTTACCTTATGAAGATCATTCATTTGATTACATAACTTGCATCGGATCCTTGGAAAGAATGATCGACCTAGATCTTGTACTTGATGAAATAAAGCGAGTTGCTCAACCGAATGCTAAATGCTGCTTTATGGTACGAAATTCAGAAACCTTACAATGGAAATTAATCAAAGAAAAACTAGGCATCAAAAACAAGCAAGGACATCAAGGTGCAAAAAGCATGAATCAATGGAATGAAATTTTTGAAAAGAAAGGCTTTAAAATTGAACATATAGTACCTGATCAATGGCGCTATAAAAGAATCTTAGAATTATTTAGCTTAAGTTTTTTTCCAAAAGACTATAATAAAATTTATAAGAGTTTATTGCCATTAAAAAATGCATATGAATTCATTTATCTGCTGTCTAAAGCTTAGAAAAGCTTTTATAATTTATAATACTAATCTGTATTTTTCTTTTAGTTGTTCGTTAAATGGTTTGTAAAACTCATGTAATTTTTCTTCAGCCGTGATATTCGATTCTTTCTCAAATGCTTTATTATATAAAATAGCTTCTTTAGAAAATTCGTGCTCTTTTAAATTTAAAAAAACAAGCAAGTCCTTTAAAATTTTATTCCTTGAATCTTGAGCTAACAAATCTGCACTTTTAATCATTCTGACTTGCTCTGTCCCAAAATGTTTAAACCACTTATCAAGCAAATTAACATATAAGCCTTGGTGCAATAATTTGGTGTTTTTATTTTGCTGAAATTTTTGGATTTCCAAGGTTACAAATTCTTCAAAATCAGGCAAATTTTGGTAAGTAGGTCTACCTTCTAATTTAAATCTTTTAAACATATTGTAATGAGAAACAAACCTTTGTGTAGCTTCCCTAAAAAGTAAGATCACTTTCATTTCTGGATGAAATGATTTTAAAAAATCCGGGTATCCATTTGCAAAAGTAGATGCACTTGCTTCCCCGGTGATGTAAGTGGTATCATCCATTCTTTCTTTAACAAACGTACTACTAGTCATTTGACCCTGGGGATTAAGGTCTAACCATCCAGCTTCAACTTGTTGCCTTCCTTCAATTAGTGGAAACTGAGATTCATACCAAGATTTTTTGCTTATTCTTTTCCACTTCTTTTTAATGTTAAAATATTGTGGTTCTTTGGTTTTGCATGGGAGAATTTGTGGATGTTCATTTAAATACCTGTAGAGTGATGAAGTTCCACATTTAACACCTCCAGCAATGATGAATGAAGGCAACATAAATTTTTTTCTCCGAAACAAAGTATATATTTATAATTCCAAAATTATGAAAGAAAAGGTAAGTAAAATTTACGACAAGCTCTCTCGATTTGAAAGCAATAAAGGAAAGTCCAAGCCTTACCCTATACATAAAAGCTTAAAATTTACCTCGCCACATGTAGACAATCTATACCAATGGCTGTCAAAAGAAATCAATCTGCCAGAAAATAGTTCCATTTTAGATGCTGGCTGTGGTGTTGGATATGGGACAATGTATTTGTCCACTACATTTAAATCAAAGGCGATTGGCATAAGCCTTAGTAACAACGAAATTGATCGAGCAAATGCATTTGCCGAAGAGCAAAATCGAACAAATGTCCTATTCCAAGTCCAAAGCTACGATGATCCTTTTGAAGAAAGATTTGATCTCATTGTAGCCATTGAATCTCTAAAACATTCCTTTGATTTAAAATCAAGCATAACTAATTTGCATGATCATCTCAAAGAAGATGGAAGTTTGATTATTATCGAAGACCTTTGGTGCGGATCTACCATTACGAAATTAGAAGATCAACTTATGAAGGATTGGGCATTAAAAAAACTTTATAAATATGAAGACTACCTTCCTAGTAATCATTCCTGTGAAACAAGGAGAATAGATTTGACGGATTTGGTCACACAACAAAGTAGTTTTCTAAAAGAATTGTTTTACAAAATGCTTTTAATGATTCATAGAAATGACAAAGCCTCAATGAAAAGTATTACCAGAGGTGGACTTGCCTTAGAGCAACTTTATAAAAAAAATCTCATGTCATACGAAGCCATTATCTGCAAAAAATCTCACCTGCAGTAATTTTACTTTTATGTTTTAAAAGCTCAACTTTAAGATCATTAATTCCTACCCAATTTGGCAATACAAAATTGGCATTTTCTGCAATGAAATAATTAAACTCCTGATAGCCCAATATTGACAATTTTTCTAAGCATGCATCCGTTTCATTCGGCTTAAAACACATAAATTCGAAAGATAAAAGTGGTATTTTCTCGCTCAAACCTTCTATTGCTTTGATCTCAAAACCTTCGATGTCCAATTTGCAATAATCTGGTAGACCATATTTAGCAATCAATAAATCTAAAGAAATTACTTCTACATTGATTTCTTGATCATAAGAAATGCCTGAAGGTCCTACTTCCATCATCTTATCTCTCCAAGCCTTTTCGGCAAAAGTACTGATGGTTGGAAATTGCTCACTGATGTAAAAAGTCAATACATCTTTTTTTGCTCCAATGCCCAACTGTTCAATCTTGACATTACTAAGCTTTTTAAATTTCTTTTTTTGATAAGCATAAAGTGAAGGCTGTGGCTCGACAGAAATCACTAGTCTCGCCAATTGACTCATAACTTTTGTTCTATTACCTAAATGACTCCCAAGGTCAAAACAAAGTGCATTATTTGGGAGCAAAGACTTGTACAATTGCTTAATTTTATAAGTTGATATAAAATTCCATTCATACATGAATTTGGATTTTATAAATCCAACTTTTTTCTTTAGATAAGAATTCAATTTTTTTGCTGTTTGACTAAAGATAAAGCCTTCTATTAATTTCTTAGCCTAAATGCAAATAATTATTTTACATTGTGTCATGAATCAAAGCTTAGGCCTCATTGGTCTTTTTCTTCTTATCAACTTTAGTTCCTTTTTATGTTTTTGGCTTTTTAACATAAGAGAACAAAAAATCATTGGTAAGTTTCTCTTTAATAAGTATAGAGGCATAAAAGAAAAAGCAATTGGATTCTATGCTCGACCAGATTCAGATTTTCTAAGGATTAATTTAGATTTTACGCTGCTTGTTTTATTGAGTATACTATTCAGTGATCTCTCTTCGAGTGCTTGGTGGTTGATATTTAATAAACTTATTTTATTTTTTGGATTTGTATACTTGATATACATTGCTGCTATCTTTTTCATTTTTAAAAGAGTGCCTAGTTTAAAAAGTGATTTCCATTTTATTAAGATTGGGATCATGGTCGCTAATGATAAATTATTGCTATTTGTTATTGGTTTAATTACATTGCTTATTGGGCTCTGGTTTTTAAGTGATTTTTTTGTAGATATATTTTATGATCTTCTTCGGGATACAGACAAGTCATTTGTACTTACTTTTTTAGTAGGCATTTTTTCAATTTTGGGTCTTTATAAATTGACAAGCTATCCATACAAGGCGCAACATTTTCGAACATCCCTTTCTCCAATTGTTCATTTTATTAGAAATTTAAAATTTTCGAAGCGGTATGATTACATATACAAAAAGGATCAAAGTTATTTTGAGGGTTTAAATCAATACAATAATTTCGAACTAGCAGAAAAGCCGAACATTATCATAGTGGCTATAGAATCTTATGGTGCAGTTGTTCTACAGGATGAAGACTTGAAAGTTCACTTTGAACAAAAGTTAACTGAATTTGAAAAAGATGTTACTTCTAATAATTGGTCGATGCAATCTACCTTTAGTGAGGCGCCAATTTTTGCAGGAGGCTCCTGGTTGTGTTATTCAAGTTTGCTTTACGGCATTCCATTAAATGATATCGCCTTATATAATGTGCTTTTTCAAAACCATAAAGCCTTTGATAAATACGACTCTCTTTTACATTTTCTGAAAAAGCAAGGATATTACAATAACTTGCTTACGCCAATAGGAGGTTATGATAAATCCATTGATTGGGACATGATCAAAAAAGCTTATCAATACGATAAATTCTATGGTTTTAATGATTTAAATTATTCTGGAAAAACCTTATCCTTCATCAAGTTAGGAAAAGTGGCTCCTGATGAATATGCTTTAAATTATACTTACGAGCAAATTCAAAAAAACAAAGTACAACCGTTTAGTCTCTTCTACCCCACTTTAAACTCTCATTGTTTTTTTGACACACCCATCAACACAGAAAAAGAATGGCAAGATTATCAAACTAAGGAATTTGAAACAACTGGTGAATTAAAGAAAGACCTGAAAGAAAAGTACAAATTAGCCATTGATTATCAATTAAGTTTTTTGAAAAACTTCTTGCTCAAGAATGATCTTTCGAACACCATTGTCGTATTATTTGGTGACCATCAGCCTCCTTTCATAGCCAAACAAGAAAATGGAAACCATACCCTACTCCATGTTTTAAGTAAAGATAACAAGTTTGGAAAAGCTTTTGAAAAACATGGTTTTGCTTCTTCTATAAAAAAACTAATCGATCAAAAAAATACCATCAAACACGAAGCTTTTTATAGCTTATTTATGCAAGAATTTTCCAATAATTACGGGCAGGACAAAAACATCAAGTTTCCGATTTTTAAGGATGGAATTAATTTGAAATAATTTTTTTTCTAAGCCATACAACTCTTTGAGCATTCGCAGAACTCTTTTAAGCATTGTTTGCATTAGCAACATTATTACCTAGAAGCACAAATAATTTTAATACCATTAGTAATGACCTGTCATTACCTTAAAAACTCATGCTAAACTACTAAAAATGAAAAAGACCATCATCCACTTTTTGTACACGCTAGCTTTTATAATTTTTAGTATAAACATCAATGCTCAAGGACTTAGCTTAGAAAACCTAAGAGATAAAAACAAATCCAATATTGAATTTACAAATCCTAAAAATCAACTTGGTGTTGTTTTTAATTCTCATGAAGGCATAAGTTTGATGTACAAAAGAGAATTAAAAAAGGATCTATTCTTAAGAGGCGAAATAGATTTACCAGGTTTTAGCTTTCAAGATCGAAGTGATGAACAAGGAAGTTTTAGTTACTTTTTAAATTTAGGTGCTTCTTTAGGCATAGAAAAACACATACCCATAAATAGAAGATTTAGTTTCTATTATGGAGCAGAACTTGGCCTCAATTGGTACACCCAAAAATTTAGAAGAGATGGACAAAGCACCAGTTTTGGAAAAAATACCAGTCTTAATTTATCTGCTATTGCTGGACTCCAATACCGAATAAATAATCGCATTTCCATTTTTGGCGAAGTAAATGCAGGTTACGAATTTAATGCTTCAAACTATAATGGCAATAGATACAAGTATGGCAGGTATAATAATTCTTTTAGTTTAGGAGCTATGATTAAACTCGGTAAAAAATAAACTCCCCTTTAAAACCAAAACATTTATCAAATCAAAATTTATAAATCCATAAAAAATGAATCAGATTAAGTTCACCTTGCTTATCATATTTGCCTTAGTAAGTATTAACAATGCATTCAGCCAAAGAGAATCAAAAGGCTTGGAAAAAGCAGAAAAAAATACAAGTAAAAACTGGTCTGCTGGCTTGCTCTATCAAACAAACAACAGCATAAAAGTGCTGCTCAAAAAAGGTATTCGTCCGAACACTAAATTAAGGATGCATGTAGATTTTCCGACGATACAATTGATTAACACAGACGCTACACTTAGTCCAGACCAATACGCAATCATCACTGGTCTTGGCGCCGGAATAGAAAAGAACTTCGTTCTAAACAATTATTTCTCCTTTTATCATGGGCCTAACATTGCTATGAGAATACATCACAGAACTAGTACTAGTAGCTCATCAAATCAATATTACCTTGATGCTGCCTATTTAACTGCTATGAAAATAGCTTTAAATAAAAAGATTTCAATTTTTGCAGAACTTCAACCTACTTTTGAAATTATAACAAAAAGCAACATTAGGAGAAGCTACTTAGCTACCTTAAAACCTAGGATAAATTTAGGTATTGTAAGCGATTTGAATCTAAAGCAAAATAAGTTAGGATAATACATTTATTTCAGAAGGAGCATATCTTTTTATTCTCCTTCTGAAACAATTTTTACATTATCGTCATATACCCTATCAATTAAAATTCTCAATGGATCAATAGCAGCTTTTGCTGGAGCTTGATCCAATGTAAAATTCAAAGTAGTATTTTCTTTATCAATGAATATTCTTTCTTTATAAATCAGTTCCTTCTCTTCACTAGTTTTATAAAAACCTACGTCTATCCAATCATTGATAGGAACATCTATTACTTCACCTTGTTCATCAGCTTTGTTTTTCTTTGCGATGATTTCAAGAGTGATTTCATAAATATCGGAAGTCAATTTTTTATAATTAGCTTCCATCATTCTAAGGTCATAAAGTGTAATTTCTTCAAACCAATCCTTAATCAAATATTGTAAGGAATCTGGCACCTGAGGCGTTAAATAACGCATGAAATCATTACTGGTTGGATAAGGTGGTTCTTGATACCTGTATTCCTCTAGAAAACCTCTCAAGGCTGCATTAACCTTATCTTCTCCAATAAAATCTTGTAAGGCATACAAAATAACAGAACCTTTTCCATAGTGGATATGACCTTGATTTTCGACTTTATGTAAAGGCAATTCCTTATCGCTTTCTCTCGACCTTCCTCTTAGGTATCGGTTCATATCATATTTTAAAAAGTCTTTCATATCCAATGGACTTGTTTCTCTTTTCATAACCATCAGAGAAGAATATTCTGCAAAACTTTCACTCAACATGGTTGCTCCTTGCATATTTGCACCTACTACTTGATGTGCCCAATATTGGTGTGCCATTTCATGTGCAATGACTGCGTCAATAACATTATTTTTATGTTCGCCTTCTTTTTCTTCTAGGTCAATAATAAAACCAAAGGATTCGGAATATGGCATGGTACCCGGAAAAGCCTGAGCAAAATTTTGATACCTTGGAAATTCTATTATTCTAGCTTGCTTGTGATAATAAGGTCCAAAGTGATCGGTATAATATTCTAGAGACTTTTGAATAGCATCTAGCATTCTTTCTACGTTTATTTCATGCCCTTTGTGGTAATAAACTTCCAAATCTATTCCATTCCACTTTCTTGTTGCTAATTCATATTTAGCTGAAATAAAAGAGTAAAAATTCTGAGAAGGATGATCTAATTTATAGTGTGCATGTCTTCTTCCATTTTCAATCTTATCCGGAGCCACTTTTGACCCAGGTGCAATCACCAATTGGTCTTCATCTGTAGAAATAAAAGATTCTACATTTACCCAATCTGC
The DNA here is from genome assembly GCA_937941095.1 of uncultured Saprospiraceae bacterium. Classification (GTDB taxonomy): domain Bacteria; phylum Bacteroidota; class Bacteroidia; order Chitinophagales; family Saprospiraceae; genus JALZVN01. The sequence continues at coordinate 36,117 of CALDYJ010000016.1, forward strand.
TGAACCATTGCTTAAATAATTTTTCATACACAATTGAGAACAAGTGCTTTGAAGTTCAGGCATTCTTATTTTTTCAGGTAGTTCATATTTTCTTCTTAAATTCTTGTCTGATATTTCATTATCACTTGCATAACCAAAAGATGCAAGTGCTGCAAAATTATTAAAGAAAGTACCATTCTTGAGAATACTCATATTTGTCACTTCATTTTCAAAGCCTTTTTGAAAGTAGCTAGCGGTCATTTTCATTCTTAAGCTGTCACCAGGCTGCAATGGTTCGTTCAGTTTATAGCTCATAAACTCCAATCTTTCGTCTTCTAAAACCAAAGTAGCTCCTGGTATTTCAACTTTATGATTCATATCTTTAGAAAAGCTAAAGTGGAGAGTATCAATGGCTGTTTGGTTTTTATTTTTTACAAGTAAATCTGATTCTATAGTTGTTCCTCTTTTAGAAGGGAAAATTTCAATAGTATAAACGATGTCTGTTATGCTAGGCAGTAAAGCATTTTCGTATTTTTTGTATTTCTTTTCATAATCAACTTGTAGGCCTTCAACTTCTGAATTTGACTTATAAGTGTTTAAAACCTGTGTGTTGTAGAAAACAAATCCAGCAACACCAATCCAAGCGACACTAAAGAATCCTAAGGCGCCATAGTATGATGTACTTAATGATTTTCTACTAATTGCAAATCTATCTTTGATTTTATTGTTCATGCCTCTCGGCCAAAATAAGCCAGCTAAGATCAACGCTACTACACCGAATAATAACCAATAAGCAGAAAACCAATAGTGACCAGTCAAACCTGGCCCAAAACCATTCATGTCTGAATATTCAGTTGCTGGAGTTTCACCCATGATTAACATGTTGCTGTCTATTTCAAAAATATTGGAAATTACATCCAATAAAAATATGAGCATCACAGAAATAAAATAACCGATGTATTTTTGATTGACAATGACTTGAATAAAAACTAAAATGCAACTCCACATTAGATACCTTACAAAACCACCCATCATAAAATCAGAAAAATACAAACCTAATTCATAATTGGTATAGCCATTTGCTGTTTGAAATAATATGCCTACAACAATCAAGATCATATGGATGATGGATCCTATTAGCGCCAAAGAAACCGTTTTAGCAATTAAGGAGACCACGGAATTATGCCTTGTGCCATCGATGACTTCATTGATGTGAGCATCTCTATCCCTCCACACTAACTCACCGCTAAAAAAGACCAAAAGAATAATGACAAATAACATAGACATGGCATTAATCTGATCCAGCATTTTGTAAGTCACCGGATAAGACTTCAGACCAAAGTATTCAAAGCCCCCAGATAAATTTGCAATTAACAAAACAATAGCAAATAAAATCAAGATAATGAAAACAGCATTTTTAATAATTGAAAGAAAATTAATCTTAAAGAAGCTTAAAAAATGTACCCAAGTATTATTATTACTAGATGTACTAATCATAGGTTTCTCCAAGATCTTTAAGGCTGCATCGTTAGTTGTGGCTTTTGCTTTTTTTACTTTTTTATTTTTTGTAGAAAAAGAAAAAGTAAAGTAAGAAAGCATCAAAATCACAAAGCCCACTAGAGACCAGATGATTCTGTTTTTTAGAACCAATCCAGTAAATGAAGGTGCAATGGTATTTTTTTCAAATGGTGTATAATATTGAATGGCTGTATCGTAAGTAGAAACAGCAAAGATGTCTAGAAGCGAAGCCATTTCTTTATTGTCCATATCACTAGCAAAATTTAATGCTGTTATATAGGCTACAATAATAAGTAATGTTCCCACAAAAGAAATGATTGTACTTTTGAATCTAGTAGCTAATCCAAAAATTATCGCTCCTGCAATAAACATATTTGGAACAACAAAAATAAAGTATGTACTTAGGAATGATTTCCAAGGTGTCGGCCCAACCCGCTCTGGCCCAATCCAATTGAAAGCTGGCCCTATTACACCTCCTAAGGTGAAAGCTAAATATACGCCAAGCATCACTAAGGTAGACAATAACCAAGCACCACAGAATCTTCCAAAAAAATACCCTGGCTTACTTAAGGAAGTTGTAAATAAAATTTCATTAAACTTGTGCTTATGGTCTCTTAAAGCAGCATTATTAAAAAATGCCGTTGCAAATAAAAGACCAAATATATTTAAGACGGTTATGTACAATGCCACAACCGTCGGTGCATTTTTCTTTACATCTCCAACAGTTCCTCCAATCACTACATTGTCACTTACAACAGCTCCAAAGACTAGCAAGCCAACAATAAACATAAAGATGTAGATCATTGGTCTTTTGAGAGAGGTAAAAACTTCTTTTTTGAAAAATTCGGCAAACATAATATTAGGGTATTAGATTAAGATCTTGGATTTTATACAAATTCAAACATTCAAAATTGTTTATCGGTAGTGAATTTCTTTGAAAAAGACATCTTCCAAGTTAGGTTCTACATTTACAAAACCTTCTCCAGGATTGGCATCTTCTAAGATGTGAATTTGTGGTTTGCCTGCAACCATTTTATCTGAGATAACTTTATACATTTTTCTGTAATGATCCTTTTCAGATCTATCAATTGATTTACGCCAAATTTTACCGTTTAGAGATGAAATAGCATCTGCAGGTTTTCCATTATAGACTATTTCTCCAAAATTCATGATGGCCATGTCTGTGCATAATTCTTTGACATCATCTACAATGTGTGTAGACAGTATTACTATGACCTCTTCTCCTACTTCTGCCAATAAGTTGTGAAATCTGTTTCTTTCTCCTGGATCTAAGCCAGCTGTTGGTTCATCAACAATAATTAATTTTGGATCGCCGATTAATGCTTGTGCAATGCCCACTCTTTGTTTCATACCGCCTGAAAAACCTTTTACGCTTTTATTTCTTTCATTGAAAAGATTTACTTTCTGCAATAAATAATTAACTAATTCTTTTCGTTCTCCGCCATTAGTAATACCTTTTAACACAGCAATGTGATCTAACAATTGACTTGCGGTAATACGTGGATAAACCCCAAATTCTTGAGGCAAGTAACCTAAGATTGCCCTAACTTTATCAGGTTCGTTTAGAACATCAATATCATTTAAAAAAGCAGAACCTCCATCGGCTTCTTGCAAGGTTGCTAAGGTTCTCATTAGAGAAGATTTTCCAGCACCATTAGGACCAAGGAGTCCAAACATTCCTGTAGTGATTTCTAAATTTACATCTACTAATGCCTTTGTACCATTGGGATAAGTCTTACTAAGCTGGTTAATTTTCAGATGGCTCATACTTGATTTTTTTATTTAAGCAAATATGAAGATTCTTCTTGGAAAGAATACATTTAAATAGGCGAATATTGTTTATTCATCGATTAAAATAAAAAGTGGGTCTTTTTAAAGTGCTAAATTAACCGAATATGAAATAAAAGCTACCGAATTTAAAAACGGTGATCTCTGGTAAGGGGTTTTAGGGAGGATTCGCTAGGTTTACTAAACCTTGGAGGTTTAGTAAACCTGTTGATTCCATCAAGATAAAGGTAGTTTTATTGGCTCGTTATCAACATTTAAAAACTAGGCGTATATCCCATATTCTCCCAACAAAAAGAATACAAGTCCGCTGTTAAATCTATTCTTTGACTTAAAGAAACTGAACCGTGACCCGCATTCGTTTGGATTCGAATCATTACTGGATTTGGGCCATCATGCATTTCTTGTAAAGTAGCAGCAAATTTAAAGGAATGTGCAGGTACTACTCTATCATCGTGATCTGCAGTAGTTACCAATGTCGCTGGATAAGCTGTTCCTTTTTTCAAAGCATGCACAGGAGAATAGTTTCTTAAGTACTTAAACATCTCAGGACTGTCTTCAGCAGTTCCATAGTCTGTAGCCCATCCTGCGCCGGCTGTAAAAGTATGGTATCTCAACATATCCATTACTCCAACAGCTGGTAAAGCTACTTTTGCTAAATCAGGTCGCTGACACATTGTAGCACCTACCAACAAGCCTCCATTTGATCCTCCGGCAATTGCTAAGTAATCAGAAGAAGTGTATCCATTAGTTTTTAACCATTCAGCTGCAGCAATAAAATCATCAAATACATTTTGTTTTTGCATTTGAGTTCCTGCCTTATGCCATTTTTCTCCATATTCTCCTCCCCCTCTAAGATTTGGTTGCGCATACACACCTCCTTGCTCTAACCATGCTAATCTCGAAGCGGAAAACCTTGGCGTTAAACTAATGTTGAAGCCTCCATAAGCGTATAAGTAAGTTGGGTTTTTTCCATCCATCTTAATCCCTTTCTTATGAGTGATAAACATAGGAACCTTTGTACCATCTTTACTGGAATAAAAAATTTGTTTTGTTTCGAACAAATTTGGATCAAAATCAATTTTTGGCTGAACGTGCAATGTTGATGTGCCAGATTCAATGTCATATTTATAAATGGTGTTTGGGAATAAAAAAGAAGAAAAACCGTAATAAAAATCTTTGTCTGACTTCTTTGCCCCAAAACCTCCTGCTGAACCTATACCAGGTAATTCTATGTCTCTCACTAATTCACCTTTCATATTGTATTGCTTAACAGCTGTCTTTGCATCAACTAAGTAATTTGCAAAAATATATCCTCCACCAGTTCCAACTCTTAAGACATTTTCTGTTTCAGGAATTACATCTTTCCAATTTGCTTTTGATGGATCCTTAATGTTGACTGAAACCAACCTATAATTCGGTGCATCAATATTTGTGCTTAAAAAGAAGGTAGTCCCATTATTCTCTTCATATGAAGTGTCTGAAGTATAATCATCATCCAAGTATTTAAATTCTCCATCAGAATCAATTGGTCTTACCATAAGTACATTCCCACTTGTACTCTTTGCTCCCGAAATAATTAAGTATTTATTATCTTCAGTAACGAAACCGTAAAGGTATCTGTTGGGTTGTTTTTCACCTCCATAAATTAATTTATCTTGACTTTGATCAGTACCTAGCTTGTGATAAAATAATTTATGAAATTGAGTTTTTCCTGATAAAGCAGATCCTTCTTTTGGTTTATCATAGCTGCTGTAGTAGAATCCTTCGTTTCCTTTCCATGATAATCCTGAAAATTTAATGTCAACGATTGTATCTCCTACCATCTCCATGCTTTGTGTATTGATGACAATAACTTTTCTCCAATCTGAGCCTCCTTCCGAAATTGAATAGGCTAATAATGATCCATCTTCAGTAAATGACATGCCGCTAAGCCCTGTGGTACCATCGCTTGAAAATTTATTAGGATCCAAAAATACTTCAGCAGCATCTTCAGAACCAATTTTACTCCTGTAACAAATACTGTGATCCTGGAGTCCATCATTTTTATAGAAGTACTCATAATTTCCTTCTTTAAAAGGTGCAGATACTTTTTCATAATCTAACAGCTCATTAATCCTTTTCTTTAAGGATTCTCTGAAAGGAATATTATCCAAAAAACCAAAGGTGACTTTGTTTTGTGCCTTTACCCAAGCTGCAGTTTCTTCAGATCGATCATCTTCTAACCATCTGTATGGATCGGGGACATCTATACCGTGATAACTATCTGTGTGATCAATTTTAGTCGTTTCAGGATAACTATATTTTGGCATTACGGGCAAAGCCACCTCCTTTTTAGGTGTTTCAACTTGGATTGCTTTAGGTGTACAAGCGAAAAGTAGCAAAGCCAAAAATAATAAGGGTAGAAATTGGTTCTTCATTATGTTAATTTAATTTGATTTCCAATGCCTGTAAATATAGATAAATGGTCTGTTTTATTTACAAAGAGATTGTTAAGAGCTACCATTTTATCGTAAGATTTATTTAAATATTGGCGCTAATTATCGTCTTAAATGGCATGATCCTTTAATTTTTATTATATTTAGAATACCCAAACATCTTTAAGCAAACAACCTTAAAGGTATCCAAATGATTAAATCTCTGAACAAGCTGCTTGCAGTAGCTCTGTTATTTATAACAATATCTGAGTATTGTTCCGCTCGGAACAAATCAACAGTCAGAGATTCTTTGCTACAAATTCTCAATATTAGTGAATCTCCACTCGAAAAATACAACACCTACGTTAAGCTTATTCCAACTTGTTCTGTAAAAGAACAAACGAACGCCTTGAGTTATAAGAATCAGGCTATGATCTTATCAGAATTGTTAGAAGATGACTCTCTATATTTAAACGCCATCTATCAATTTTCAAGATGGAATGAAAAATTATTTCTATATGATCAAAGTATTGAATCATCTATCTTGCTGAAGGAAAATGCAAAGCAAAAGAACCATTTGTTTTTTTTAGCAAAAAGTCATGAATCTCTAGGTTTCTCTTATAAAGCCAAAGCAGATTTTGAAAAATCCACTTACCATTATAATGAATGCATTGTACTTTTAGAAAAAAGTCCTTTCGTAGACTTTTTTATCAATTGTAAGATCCAATCTGCTGGTTTAAAAAGAATAACAGGTGAAATAGAAGAAGCAGAACGTATATGCTTAGAAGTATTGGAAAATGCTGAGCAGAGAAGTAAATATGAAAACCTTCGCTTATTATATAACATCCTGGGGCGAATAAACAGGGGCCAAGGTAAATATGATAAAGCGAAATACTATTATGAACTTGGTGTAAAAACAGCCATTCAAAACAATGATGTTGCAGCAGCCGGTGTGGGCTACAATAATCTAGGTAACATCGCTCAAACAAGAGCAGAATTTAGTGGAGCAATAGAATATTATACTGAATCATTAAAATTGAGGGAAAATACAAATGACAAAAAAGGCATAGCCATTTGTTATGTAAACATTGGCACCGTATACCTGGACATTAATCAACTTCAAAAAGCTGAAGAAAACATATTACGTGGAATCGAAATCGCTAAACAAATTCAATACAATATATTTTTACCCTTTGCCTATTCAAAATTGTCCAACATTGCCCTAGAAAGAAAAGACTATGATAAAAGTTTAGCTTGGGTAGAAAAATCGCTTGAGCTTAGTATGCAGAATAATCATTATAAAGGAAAGGTGACGGCTTATATTACGATGGCAGACGTATATAAAGCTAAAGGCGACTATAAAAATACATTTAAGTATTGCATAAAAGCTTTGAAGCTTGCAGAAGAAAAAGAATTTAAAAAAGAAATTTCTTCTTGTCTCGTCATTTTGGGAGAAAGTATTCAAAAGATCGAGTCTTCACAAAACCCTATAGATCAAATTGAATTATACAACATGACAGGTCTTCAATCAGATGAGATTGAAAGTCTTTTAATTAAATCAAAAAATATAGCATTTGAAATTAAAAATTTCGAAAACATTGTCAATTCTCTTTTGGCTTTAAAACTTTATTATAAAAACATTGGAGATTTAAAAAATCAACTATTCATAACTGACACTTATATGTTATATCGAGACAGCCTGTTTAACCAAAATAGAAGCGAAGCCTTAGCGGAATCAGAAACAAAATTTAAAACCGCGGAGAAAGAAAAAGAAATATTGGTCCTACAAAAGGAAAATGAACTTCAGGCTATTTCTGCAAAATATGCACGAAACAATTTCATTGGCATTGGATTACTTTTATTATTGGTTGGATCAACATGGATCTACCATCTATATTCTCAAAATAAAATTAAAAGAGAAAAACAAATTAATACATTAAGAACAAAAATATCAAGTGATTTACATGATGATGTTGGTTCTATTCTTACAGGACTTTCCATGCAGTCTGAAATATTAGAGTATAGATCTACTGGTGATGAAAAAGAGAAAGCCAAAGAAATTGGAAACTTAGCAAAATCTGCTATGTCAAGAATGAGAGATGCAGTCTGGGCCATGGATGCCAGAAAAGACAACTGGGAAAGCCTCTTAATCCGAATGTTTGAATTTGGCCAAGAACATATAGTGAGCAATAATATTCAATTTGAATTAAAGCATGAAAACATTGATTTAGCAAAAAACATTGAATCTGAAATTCGACAAAACCTCTATTTGATTTTTAAAGAAGCACTTACCAATGTTTTAAAACACTCTAATGCTGATCGTGTAATTATCAATATCAGCAATCGCTTAGATGGTTTTAGTATGGAAATTCTTGATAATGGACGATTTGAAGAAAAAGAATATAAAACTTCAGGCCTAGGAACGGATAACATGAAAATGAGAGCCGATCAAATACAAGCAGATTTATCTTTTATAAAAGAAAATGGTTTTGCAGTCATTTTAAAACGAGCATCCATAAGATCTTAAAAAAGAGGAAGCAATTAAATTGCTCCCTCCTTTAATCTAAAACGTACTAAATCTTTTCTTAATTTTTACCTATTCCTAAATACTCTTCGGTACCAGCAACTAACTCCGCAGGAATTGCTAAGTATTGGCCACCCACTTTTTTAAAAATCGGCAGACCTGAATATTTTGAATTAAAAACTTGTCCTGGGGGAACAGGTAAATATTGCCCTTCCCTATTTTTCATAAATACTTGAAAATCATCAAATACTCCATTATGGTCTGCATCAGCTGCAACTTTTATGTATTTTCCTTTGTGCTTGACGTATGCTGGAGCAGGAGAATACTGACCACTCTTTAAATCCCTATGAGGAACAGCTTTATAGGTTCCACCAAATTTTTGATAGACCGGTGAAGGTGCTCTTGTGTATTGGTCATTCGCAGGTGCTCTTGTGTATTGATCTTTTGCAGGTGCTCGAGTATAATGTTCAGTTGCTTTTACTAAAGAAGGAGGAATAGCTATATAAGTCCCATTTATTTTACTAAATATTGGAAGATTCGAATAAGGTGTATTAAAAACTTGTCCATTTGGAACTGGTACATAATTTCCTTTATCGTTTACAAATAAAGGAATGTTATCGTAAAGATCATCATGATTTTTATCCCTAGCAACTTGTACGTATTTGCCTTTGTGCTTTACAAAAGCTGGTACTGGGGTATAATTTCCATTTTCTAAATTCCTATGAGGAACCTTGGTGTATTGGCTTCCTTTCTTTTGATAAATAGGAATGTTTTGATAGTCATCTTTTATATCTGCTGCTTGATAATGTCCTTGAGTTAATTCACTTGTTCCAGTTTTTTCATAATACAGTTTAATTCCATTATCAGGTTTAAACATTGTAATTGGTCTGTTCTTTTCATCATAAACTGCAAATAAGTTAGATGCTTCATGATACTTAATAAGGTGTCCATTTTTCATCTTTTTAGACAAGGTTGATTTAGGAGCTTTATAAAGGAAACCTAATGCTACAGCAAAATATTCTTCTTTACTTTTTAAATTTCTAAATTGATTATTGTAAGCGTCCCATTGAGCTTCATGAACTTTTTTCCAATCTTGTCCGCTTATTGGATGCCATTGACTCCCTTTTGCTTTTGCGAAATAATCTAAGTTTTTTGTTGGGTCCTTTTCTGCTTGCTTATTTTGATATCCTCGACTACCTTTTTCTTCTGGAGGTACAACATCGTATTGAGCAGCATCTGAATGCTCATTGGGGATAGCTGGTGGATCATCATATTGACCTGCACGAGGATCGACTTCTGCCGGAGGAAGATCATAATTATCATTTTGTACATCTACTTCTGCTGGTGGAAGATCGTAATTATCATTTTGTACATCTACTTCTGCTGGTGGAAGATCGTAATTATCATTTTGTACATCCACTTCGGATGGAGGAAGATCATATTGTTCAGTAGAGTTACCTGGAGGTCTTACATTTGCAGCATCTCCATACGTAGGGAGTGCATTGTCTACTGAATCTTCTGCATACGTTTCTGTGGCCATGACCAAAGGTTTAGGGATTCTCAACATTACCCCCATTCCTGGAAAATAAAAGTCTTTATCCTTGTACTCATATTGGTTAGCGTATCCCGGTGGAACTGGTTCAAAAGTTCCGTCAGATTTTAAAATGGACAAAGGAAAGTCATCGTAATACCCATCATGATCAGCATCTTTGGTCACTTCAAAATGCTTGCCATTGAATTCTGCATAAACTGGTACTGGAACAAATTTTGGGCTTTTCAACTCTCTGATAGTCAGCTCAACGTATTGATTGCCTCTTTTGGTGTAAACAGCATCATCCTCATCTGGTTCTTCGTATTGGTCATGTGATTTTTCTGGAACTTTCCCATAAGAATCATTTGCATTTGAATCATTATCCCCATTATCTACAAATTCACTGTAAGGATCATTTGCGGTTCCTACTTGACTATATTCTTCGGTTGCCATAACTAAATCACGAGGTACTTTTTTAAAACCGGCACTTGTTCTCGTAAAAATGGCGGTAGATTGATATTGATCATCGTTAGCATAACCTGGAGGGATTGGTGTAATCTTTGTTCCGTTTTTTTTATAAAACAAATTCATATTATCGAGCACACCATTACCATCAGCATCTTGAGTTACTTGGATATACCTTGCTTTTTCTTTAATGAAAATCTTTGAATTTTTAAAATCGTCATACTGATTATTACCAAAATCAATTTTTGAATATTTCCCACTTCTATCTTTTTTAAAACATTCATCTGGCATAGCATTGTACCCTGAATTAGAAGCAACAGCATTTGCTGCATACTTTTCATTAATGCCTTCGTAAATGTACTTTGGATCATCACCTCCTAAACCATTAAAATAGATCATGCCTTCTTTCGGTCTGAACATCGTCTTTGGTAGTCCAGATGGTGCATAGACCACGCAGATGTTGTTAGATTCATCATAAAATACATGATCTCCATTTTCCATTTTTTTATCAAGCATCCCATCTGGGCCATTAGTCTTAAAAAAATGGGCTCCCGAAACGTATTCCATTGCTGTTCGGATCTCAGGAAAAGAACGCTTAAATTTATTGTAATTGAAAGATGCATTTAATGCTGCTTTTTTTGATCTTGTTGCATGCCAATCTTTCGTTTGCTTTTTTGGAAAACTCTTTACTCCATCTAACCAGTAATCAATCTGTGGTCTTTTAGCAAATGATTTTAAATAATAATCTTGAGCATTTAAGCTGTAGAAAGTGATACAGCAAATGAAGGCAATGCGTAAACCTATTAATATTTCTTTCATTTTTTTATTTTGAAATGCATTTTTTGCATGGTTATTTTAATAATTTAACATTGAAAACAAACTCCCCTTTATCACCATCATTTTCAACTATAATGGAAGGATTTTGTGCTCCAGAAGCCTTACCTACAAGGTCAGCCAATCTAAAATTCTTTGCCCCATTTATCGTATCATTGCTTCCTACATCATCATAGTCAACATAAAACGATGTCACTCTCAAAGTTAAATTGTCGAGTTCTTTAATTAGGTATTCAAAGGGTTTCCCTGCTTCGCCTATTGATTTAAATTCACCGGCATTTACTTTCCAAGATTTTTTTGATGCTCCGTTGAAATAAATCTTTTTTATGTAATCATTGCCATTATACAGGTCAACACTAAATCCATAAGAATACAATTCAGTATTATCATCAGAGTCATCACACAAAAGCATTTTTATTTGTTCTAAGCTCACAACTGCTTTTTCATGCGTAGCCGCTACGGTTCGACATTCTCTCTTTACATAATTAGTGGTGAGATTAACTCGCGCGACAGAATTATCTGCAAGATATTTACAAACGTAAGAAATCGGAACCCCAACAGAACCTGCACTAAATGACCCTCCATCTCTCAACATGTCTAAGAAACCTTCATATCCATCCACTGCAGTAATGCCAGCATCATTATCCCCTCCTATTATTAAAGCACTGATTTCTGTTTGTTCCAATAAATTATGTTCTTCAGCATCTGCATAAGTAGATCCATCTCCCGTAGCTGTAGTCATTGCTGCATCCATATGCGCCTTTATTTCGGAAGTGGACATCGAGGTTTTCATAAAGAAATAAGCCATTCTTCCATAGGTAACCGTAGATATGTACAATGGGGTACCATCCATCTTCAAAACCTTTAATGCATCTTCTTCATTTTGAAATACATCAAAAGGTGAATCCGGTTGATCCATGTCCATGGTATAATAAATCTGAGCAAACTTTACGACTTTTAATGTTTCTTCTTCTTCACTGTTGTAAGTAAAGTCGACATTCAATTCCGCCCCTGCATAAGCAAAATGACCACCTAGAGCAACACTTAATTGTTCTCTGCTGTGTACTTCCTTAATCGTGAAATTAGCTTGTACTTGAATTTCTCCTCTTTCTTTCATCAACTCATTCATAGCCGCTCTGGTGGTGGATAACTTTGGGTTATCTACTTCAATCATTGGGGATCCAATGGAAGCAATACTTGTTGAAATGGTTATTGGCTTTCTTTTAGCGGGAATGGTTGTGTATTCACCAGAAGCCATAGACTCTGCTGTAACTAGCGCTCCAGGATAGATGGTAGAAATACTTGCATTAGTTAAAAAGCTAGTACTAAAAGAAGCAGAGGCAGTATACTCTTTAGTGGTACATATCCGATTTTCCTCAGTCTCTTTTTTAATTTCTTCAAGTTCTTTGGTCATTGTTTTTTGTCGCCTTTTACTAATAGTAAAACCATCACCACTTACATCATCTGACACAAACTCTCCATCTAATTCAATTTTATTAGTTCTTGCATCTTCATCTGCAATAGCAGCCAAATCAGCTTCAAAATCTAAAGCTCCACCTTCATCCAAAGAAACAGTTGAGTTTCCTTGAGTTAAAGTACAGCCACATGGAAACTCATATTTTTTAGGTTCATCCCATTCGTCTGATGAAACACTAATTTCAATTTCGTCAATGTCTACTCTTCTAGTCCAATAAACACCTCCAAGTGTTAGGTTAATTGCTACGATGTCTCCTATGTATTCTTTTGTAAAGCTTATTGGTCTAAAAGATCCTTCCATAAGCTTTCCTTTTAACACAGAACCTTCTTCACCAATCAGTTCTAAACGTACATTTGTTTTCCCTTCTTCTGCCACTTCATTCTTTTCATAGATAAGTTCGCTGGCATCAATTCTTACTCTATACCGAACATCTTCTTGAGACATTCCTAAATTGATGAAAAAGAAAATATTGATAAGCACTATTACTATATTCTTCATGATTTTATTTTTAAAGTGTGGAGAGGGCTGATGAAAACTATCATTATCAACCACTAGCCACTCTCCAACAAATTGATTCATTTTAATTTTTTTAAGCCTCCTAAATCCTTAAGTTTATTTTTAACCTTTAAGCTTTTACCAACTTTCCTAGGTGTTTCTCCGGCATTATTTAAGGCATTTACATCGCAACCATTTTTAACTAAAGCTTCAACCAAAGCAACATTACCTTTTCCTGACATAGCAGCAATGTGAAGAGGAGTATTACCTAGATTATCTTTCGCTTTTGCTGAAACACCACCTTCTATTAATTTCATAACTGTGTTAACTCCACCAGAATTTCTAGCTGCCTTGTGTATGTAATTACCACCATCAGGATAAACTCCATTTGGTTTTACACCTTGATCAAAAAGAATTGGAACTAATGATGCATGATTACCTTTAACTGCAAAAGTCATGTATTCTTGATTGTTTCCGTCTGCTCCTTGTTCAATCAATGTTAACAACATTGTCGTTCTTCCATAAATGCAAGCTGCTTCCATTCCTGATTGTGGATCCGCACCTTGATCAAGGATTACATTAAATAATTTTTCATTGCCTAATTTAATGGGAACATTAAAATGTTTGATGGCATCTGCTCCATTTTCTATAAGCATTATTGCAATATCTGTGTGATTTTTTTCTATAGAAACTTTGATTCCTTTATCTGCATCCGCTCCAGCTTCTACCAATAGTTTTGCTACATCAGTTTGTCCACTTTCACAAGCGGATAGAATTGCTAAATTAGGATCAGCTCCATTGTTTACTAGAAATTCTGCAATTTCTCCCTTTTTATTCTTGACTGCTAATAAAATTCCATGGTTAGGGTCTGCTCCTGCATTAACTAAGAGTTCTGTTATTTTAAGACTATTTTGTGATGCATGAACCATTAACGGTTTTTTTGTCCCATCAGCTCCTGCTTCCAAAAAATAAGCAACCATATCTGGTTTGTTATTCGTCACTAAAAAACCAATGCCCTTATTAGGATCTGCTCCATTATCCACCATTAGTTTAGCGATGTCATCTTTACTTAACTCAACCATTCTTTTCAAGTGCTTATCTGGACTGGTATTGCCAGTCAAAAGAGCAAATTCAATCATGTCCGTTTTCATCTGACCTACTGCTTCGTCAAGAACAGCATTAGCATCCAAACTATACTTATCCATTAATGTATTTAAAAGTTCTTTATCCGCTTTTCCTACGGCATAATTTAAAGCAATTTTAGGATCTGCTTTTTTTGATAAACATTTTTCAATCGCGTCTTTGTTGTTTTTTGAAACGGCATGATGAAGAGCTTGATCTGCATTACCTCCTGCGCTTAATCCTAAAGAATAAATTTGCTTATTGTTTTTGTTGATGGCAACATTTATAGATTTATTATCTGGTAGTTGAGTTTCATCTGTCAACATTTCGTATAGGTCATAATCTCCTTTTTCTGCTGCTAAAACAAAAGATTCACTATTTGGCTCAACCTTTCTTACCAATTTCTCTATTAAAGTAGAATTGTTGCTCCTGATCGCATTATTCAAATTTTCAACTGTTGCAGCTGAATCATCCGATTCTAATAATTTTTCTGCTAATGCTGTATTACCGCTCGCCATAGCCATTTCCAAACCTGCATCGCCTACATTAACTCCTGCATTAATGAATTCATTTGCAATGTCCTTTTTCCCAAGTTCCATAGCCAAATTAAAGTGACTTTTATCAGCCAAGTGTTTATTTTCTTTAAGCACTAATCTCATTATATCGCTGTCACTTACTTTTACAAGTTCCGTAAAGTTTGTTGAAGAGAATTGGACGTTCCCATTTGAAATAAGTTTTTTTAATACTTTTGGTGAATAATTATTAGGAGCCAATGCATTGCTCATTGTTTCAGCCGTGACTTTCTTTGCTTTTCCTAAAATTGCAGAAACCATTTCATCGTCTCTATTTTGAATGGCTGCTAAAAGGAAAGCTTGTGAACTGCCAGATATATCATCCTTTGCATGTTTGTTAAACTCAGTTATGCTTCCTATCTCAATTGCTTTCAGAATTTCTGCTTTTGCTGGATCATTTGTTGGAGGCCTAGCTGAACTCGTATTTGAACTAAAACTTGCACTTGCGCTAGCATTTGCGCTAGCATTTGCGCCAGCATTTGCGCTAGAAATTCCAGTAGAGCTTGAAGCAAGACCTAAATTGGGGATTGCTCTCGGATCAATTTTCCAATGTGAGGATGTAGAATTATCTTTTAAAGGAGTAACTAACAACTTGCCATCTACAATATCCAAAAAGGAATCTGCGAAAGCTTTATTTTTCAACTTATAATATCCAGGGGCACCTGTAACTTGAACTAAAAACCAATTTGAAGCGAGCAATTGATGAACTGTAGAAATCACAACTGTAAATTTATCTTCAATCAATAATTGATCTGGCATCCATCTATTTCTCAATTTAAAAGATCCATCGCCATTAGAAACTAAAAGCCATTGAGCACTGTGAGCTCCTTCATGGATTGCATCAAACACCAAAACTCCTGGCTCGATGTGTAAGGATTTGTTAGGAATCTTTCTTGAAGTTATTTTTGTGAAATAATCGTTTTGGGCATAACTTAAATGACCCCAGAGAAAAAAGAAGGTCATGCTAAACGTGATGATAAAGGTTTTCATTTTTTGAAATTTAATGGTTTAATAATGATTATGACACAAATATAGGGGGGAGTTGAAAGCGCTATAGCCACATTATAATGTGGATGATGGGTATAGGACCACATCAAAATGTGGTTCATTTATTAAAATAAAAATTGCACTTTTGATAATAAGCAATTGATATATTGCTTAATTTGAAAAGCACCGTGGTAGTATTTGCTAACAATGGTTCAAAATGCACTAAAAAAAACAGAAGATGGAAATGATACACTTAAGTATAGTAGAAGATGATCAATTGATAAGGGATAGTTTGGAGTCATATTTCTCTTCAATTCCCAATATAAAAATTGGCTTAGTAGCCGACAGTGTCGAAAACTTCATTTCTGCTTTAAGAGTGATGAGGAATCCAGAGATTGATGTATTATTATTAGACATTGGCTTACCTGGCATATCTGGTTTGGAAGGTATCGCACCAATAAAGAGACTTTTAGAATCTGTTAAAATAATCATGTTAACTTCTTTTGAGGAAGATGAAAAAATATTTAAAGCCCTTTGTGCCGGCGCAGTATCTTATCTTTCTAAAAGGACGCCTTTACCAAAAATTACTGAGGCTGTAACGACTGTATACAGGGGTGGTGCTTACATGTCTCCTTCTATTGCCAAAAAAGTTGTTAATTACTTTAAGCCAAAAGTGGATAAAACAAAGGATCTATCGGCACGGCAAATGCAGATTGTTCAAGGTATTCTCGATGGTTTAAGTTATAAAATGATCGCTGACAAGTACATGATTACCTTAGATACAGTCCGAGATCACATCAAAAGAATTTATAAAACCTTAGAAATCAATAGTAAAGGTGAGCTCATGCGCAAAATGTTGGACAAAAATCTATAAAAGTATATTACAGTACTTGACATTTAAGATACCAATCGGTATCTTTGTGTCGTGCGTAATCCAGAACTTACCAGATCGATCATTATAGAAGAAGCCAGTAAGCTGTTTAACAGCCAAGGTTATAAGGCTACATCAATAAGCGACATTACTGAAAAAGCAAAGCTCACAAAGGGAGCTATTTATAGGCATTTTCAAGATAAATCAAGCTTAGAGAAAGAGGCCCTGAGGTATATGTGTAATCTTATGATGGGCGATATCAAACAGAGAATAGTTCATTCGCAAACAAGTCGAGAAAAACTTTATTGCATTTTAGATTACTTTGAAGCTTACGGCAAAAACCCACCTTTTAAAGGAGGATGTCCATTGATGAATGCAGCAATAGAATCCGATGATTCTAACCTAGAACTCAAAAATGTGGTACAATACATTATGAAGCAAATTAATGATTCTATCATTAGAGTCATTCAAAACGGGATTAAATTTGGGCAAATAAAAAAGGATACCGATGCTTCTAGCCTTTCTTTTTTAATGATAAGCACATTGGAAGGTTCAGTCATGATGTTTAAAATATTTGATGACAATATCTATTTAAGCAATAGCATCAATTATTTAAGAAAAGAAATAAATCGAATATTAATTTAAAATTTTTTAACCCTATAGATACCGATTGGTATCTTAATTTAAATTATGGCTTTAATAAAAAAAATAATTAGCATTTACTTTAAACTGCTAGCATACATAGCTCCCAAACAAGTAGGCAAACAAGCTTTTTATTTGTTTTGCATACCATTCAAAGCGAAGCTCAGTCCTAAACAGCAAGCTTATTTAAATACAGCTGAACAAAAAGAATTATTCGTAGAAGATCAAAAAGTTGTTTGTTACAAATGGGGCCATGGTCCGAAAAAGATCTTAATGGTGCATGGTTGGCAAAGTAATGCATACAGGTGGAAGAATTACATCGAGCAGTTTAATCATGAGGACTATACTGTAATTTGTTTCGATGCCCCTGGTCACGGAAATTCTAAAGGATTATATTGCAATGTTCCTTTGTATGAGAAATCTCTTTCTGCAGTAGTAGATCATTATGGTACACCTGACAGTATACTCTCCCACTCTATTGGCGCTTTTTCCAGCATTTACTTCTTATACAAGAATGGTTTCAAAGTAGAAAAATTTGTTTCCTTGGCATCTCCATTCTCTGCTCAGCAATTTTTTAAAGTTTACAAAAAAGAATTGAACTTAAATCAAAAGATTGCCAAACACTTAGAAGCCTATTTTAATTATTATACTGGCCACCCTTCTGCCTATTTCTCATTAGAAGAATTTGCTCCAAATTTAAAAGCAAAAACTTTGATCATTCATGATAAAAAAGATAAGGTCACTCAAGTAGAAAACTCGATTCAATTAAATGAAATTGTTGACTCATCTGAACTATGGGCGACTGAAGGTTATGGCCATGGTTTAAAAAACAATAAGGTTGTCACACGTGTAAGAGAATTTTTAGAATCATAGCAAGGCAATTTTTATCATTGTGACAATTGCATCAATTCTATGGTGAGTTTACTGATCGCATTACTTGTCCCAGAAGTATTAGACAAAGCGACTACAACCAGTTTTTGACTAGGTACTATTATTAACTGAGTATTCGCACCAATTTGTCCTCCTCCGTGCCCTATGAGTGCATTTTCATTCCCTTTCTGTCCATAAAGAAACCAACCACATCCATAAGGATTTCCATCTTTTGGTAGCACATCTACAGTTGTCATTTCTTGAAAAGATACTTCCGAAATAAGTGTATGATCAATAACAGCCTGTCCAAAATTAAGAAGATCACCCAAAGTGGTTTCCAAACCTCCTGCTGGAATCCTATTGCTCAAACTATAAGGTTCAAAAAGTTTAGCCTTTTTGTTCTTGCCTTTCTTGTGATAACATTGAGACCTGTTTTCATTTTTAATGCTTCTGTTTTCCACGCTTGTGTTGGTCATTCCTGAAGGTTCCCAAATGTTCTTCAACATATAATCCTCAAAGCTCATCTGCGAAATCTCTTCAATGATTAGACCTAAGACCACATAACCATAAGTCGTATAAGCAAATTCAGTCCCAGGTTTAAATTTTAAAGGCCGATCTTGGAAAACTTTAGCTGCGTCCTTCATTGTGGCATATTCCACTTCATTTAACTTTTCTTCTTTTTTTTCATAAGCCCCCATCCCAGAAGTATGTGCCAATAACATTCTTGTTGTTATTATACCCTCTGGGTGTTCAGGATAGAAAGGAATATAGGTTTGAATTTTGAGGTCGAGATCCAGTTGACCTTTTTCAACCAATTGCATGCATGCCACAGCAGTCATAGGCTTCGCCAATGATGCTACCCTTGTTAAAGTGTTTTCATCAAATGGTTTTTGAGTTTCAGCATCTCGATAACCAGCAGATTGTGACCAAACAATTTTACCATTTATTGAATAGGCCGCAAGCATTCCTAGGTGACCATCGTCTTGAAATACTTTTTTGAATTTGGCATTTTGCTCTTCGAATGGGCTTTGTGCATTCACATGAAATGAATAGGCAAGCATCAATAAAAAAGAAAGAAATAACTTATACATAATGCATTTTCTTTTTAATTAACAATGATTCAAATGGTGGAAATAATTGTAAACAGAAAAAGCACAATTTTATTTTTCTGATAAGCTGGTCATTCAAAGGATTAGACTAATTCTTTATAGGTTCACCTAATCTGTCTAGAATTAATTTCTCTTTGCTTGGATAAGTATTATAAATTAATCCACCTTCCTTATTAATCCTATTCTTTGAATCGGTCAGTAAAATTGGTAAGTTGCTTTTTAAAACAGTGCTTATTCCATCATTTTCATTAAAGAGAACGTTTTAAGATAAAAGTTGCAAATTTGGAGAGGTTCATTTTAGGAATGTCTTGCATTGGAGATTCACTATGTGATTGATTCGTATAATTTTTGAGGAGTTTGTTTAAAATGCTGAGTTGATGAATAAAAATGCTAGTAAAGTTTTCATTAAATAAATGTAATGAAAAGTAAATTCCTAATTAGGTTAAATCAATCTAAGCTTTTAAAAATCCATTAATTTTTGAAACCGAATCTTTTGCATCACCATAAAGCATGTCCGTATTGTCATTAAAAAACAAAGGATTTTGTACCCCGGCATAACCTGTTGCCATTGATCGTTTCATCACAATTACTTTTTTAGCATTCCAAACTTGAATGACAGGCATTCCATAAATCGCAGAGTTTGGATCATCTTCGGCACCAGGATTGACAATATCGTTAGCACCTATGACCAATACAATATCTGTTTCTGGAAGGTCTTCATTGATCTCTTCCATTTCCATAACGATGTCATAAGGTACATTGGCTTCAGCCAATAAAACATTCATGTGACCTGGTAATCTTCCTGCAACAGGATGAATTCCAAATTCAACTTTTTTTCCATCCTTTTTCAAATGTTCTACCATTTCGTGAACTGGAAACTGAGCTTTGGCAACAGCCATACCATAACCTGGAACAATTACCACAGATTTAGCATCATTTAAAAATCCTGCAACTTCTTCATGATTAACGGAAGTAACTTCACCAGTAACTTCTCTCGCAGGACCTGTTGGCGCTGCTCCAAATCCTCCAAAGATTACAGAAATAAAAGAGCGATTCATTGCTTCACACATAATAATAGAAAGAATAGCACCCGAGCTTCCAACTAAAGCACCTGTTACAATTAATAGATCATTACCCAGCATAAATCCTGCTGCCGCTGCTGCCCAACCTGAATAAGAATTAAGCATGGAAACTACCACTGGCATATCTGCCCCACCAATAGCCATAACTAACATCACTCCAATAAAACAAGCTATGGCTGTCATAACGTACAAGTACATCATTCCTCCAGTTCCAGATGCTTTCGCAAAAAACACCCCAAGCACTATACAGCCAATTACCAATAATATATTCACTAAATGACGTCCTGGATAGACTAACGGCTTGCTTCTTATTTTTCCATCTAATTTACCCCAAGCAATGATGGAACCTGTAAATGTAATTGCGCCAATAAAGACACCAATAAAAATCTCTGTCAAGTGTATGTTGTGATCTACACCTGTTAGTGCTTGTGTGTGAGGGTCTAAATAAGAACCAAATCCAACCAATACTGCTGCTAAACCTACAAAACTATGCAAGATGGCAACAAGCTGAGGCATTGATGTCATTTCTACTTTTCGTGCCACCAAAATACCAATAATGGAGGCGATCAGTATCGCTGCAATAATCCAGGTATGTCCTTCTACACCTTCTCCTAAAACAGTAGATAAAATAGCTATGATCATTCCGATGATGCCATACATGACTCCTCTTTTTGCGGATTCCTGAGAAGATAATCCACCAAGGCTAAGTATAAAAAGTATGCTGGCAAATAAATAAGATGCGAGTTGTATATTTCCTGAGATCATAATTTATTTTCTAAACATTTTCAACATACGATGAGTAACAACAAAGCCTCCAACGATATTGATACTTGCCACTAAAATGGCTATAAAAGCTAAGATGGTCATTGGATTAGACAGATCATTGGTGGTTTGTAAAAGACCACCGATGATAATGATGCCTGAGATTGCATTTGTAACGGCCATCAAAGGTGTGTGCAAGGAATGAGAAACATTCCAGATCACCTGCCAACCAATGAAGACTGATAATACAAAGACGGTAAAGTGTTGCATAAAATCTGAGGGTGCAACCATGCCTAAACCATAAAGCACGGCTCCTATTATCCCAAGTGTAATGGCCATTCGAATTGTTTTCTTTTTGGCTAATTCTTCTTCACTCGGTAAAGCTATAAGTGGTGCTTCTTCTGTGACTGCTTTTGTTTTTTGAGGACTAACCGGTAAAGGCTTTGGTGGCCAATTGATGTTCCCATTATGAGTCACCATAGCTCTGGAAACCACATCATCTTCCATGTCTATTTTAAAATTTTCAGCTTTACCCATGTCATCCAATAGATGGCAAAGATTATTTCCATACAATTGACTTGCTTGAGAAGGAAGTTGATCCAACTTGCCTACAATGGTTACACCATTGTCAGTAGTGTATACTTCACCATTTTTAGTCAAGACACAATTTCCTCCGCTTGAAGCTGCTAAATCAACAATCACTGATCCTGGTTTCATTGCAGCCACATGATAGTCTAAAATTAATTTGGGAGCTTCTCTTCCAGGAATCTGAGCAGTCGTAATGATGATGTCAACCTCTTTCGCTTGCTCCTTAAACAATAACATTTCTGCTTCAATAAATTCCTTACTCATCACTTTAGAATAACCAGAGGCTGTGGCGCCATCTTCTTCTATTTCTACAGTCAAGAAGTCGGCACCCATGCTCTCTATTTGTTCTGCAACTTCTTTTCTGGTGTCGAAAGCTCTCACGATTGCTCCTAATGATCGGGCTGTTCCTATGGCAGCTAAGCCAGCAACTCCAGCTCCGATGACAAGCACTTTTGCTGGGTTTACTTTTCCAGCTGCAGTAATTTGTCCATTTAAAAATCTTCCAAAATAATTGGCTCCTTCGATGACAGAACGATAGCCTGCAATGTTAGCCATAGAAGAAAGTACGTCCATCTTCTGTGCTCGGGATATTCTTGGAATTGCATCCATGGCAATGGCATTGACTTTCTGATCGGCCAACTTTTGAAGCAATTCTTTATTCTGAGCGGGATATAAATAGGACAGCATGACTTGGCCTTCACGCATCATGTCTATTTCTTCATGGCTTACCGCCAATACTTTCAATATGATGTCAGTGCTGAAATACAATTCTTTCGCTGAAGGTATGATGGCTGCGCCAGCAGCTTTATAAGATTCATCAGAAAAATTTGCTTTCTCGCCAGCACCAGATTCTACATAAACTTCAAAACCTTGTTTGAGGAGTCTCTTTACTGTTTTCGGAGTAGCTCCAACCCGTGATTCATTTGGGTTGATCTCCTTTGGAATTCCAACTTTCATCAAATGTGTGATTGTGTGACTTTGGATAATTTGAAATACCTTACATATATAGAATATATTTAGGGCTTTTCATATTAATTAGGCTACGAATTTGGAAAATGTTTGACGAAATGCTCCGCTGGCAAAACAATTAATGAATTTTACCTTCCTAGTGAAATGAAAATTGTGATTCTCTTTTGAATTAATCCTTTTATTATTAGAGTAGCTAGATTTGTACTTTATGATCCAAAAGGCTGCAAAATTTACAAAACATTTTCTACTTTCTTTTGCTGCTAAAGCTATTTACTTATCCAAAATTTACATCCAGAATTGATGTCCTGTCATTGTCCACCACATCCATCAATTTTGATTTCGAATATTGCACCTAATTCAATTTCAAAACCATTGTCCAAACATATTTTAGTCCCAGAATCATAAATAACAGAATTACCATTCGTGATTTTTTGATCAGATTCTATCATGCCAAAAGTTTCATAATTTGCATTGGAACTTACTGTCCCAGTCAGATGATTCCCATTAGAATACGAATAGGACAAAGGACAAGAACATAAATTATTTGAGTACGAAAACTCATAAGTCGAAGTCGTTCCTTTATAATCTGCTTCTAAGGTCCAAGTTCCATATGGGCCAGAAGAAGGTAGATTCCATGACCAATACCACCAAGATCCAGAATAAGTCCCTGGAGAAGTATGCGTCCAAGAATTCCATACATTATTATTTGGATCTCTCAAGCGCATGTTCGTGACATCACCGCTTAGTTGATCTCTATAATAAAAAGCAGTATATATTGTTTGACCAGGATTAAAACAATTTGCAAAACTTGGCACTTCTGTATTTGAGCATCCTTGAACAGGAACAGCTGAGTGGGTGAGTAATGCATTAAGGGTCGACACCCGATAGGCTTGCTGATTAGACCACCATGAACTAGTATTTAAAGAATTACATGCACCCGAAAATGGATCAATTAAATTATCCATTGCATCATATAATTCAAAATGCAAATGAGGGCCAGTTGAACACCCTGAACTAGCTACTATACCTAAGTATTCACCTTTTGCAACAGTTTGTCCTACTGTTTTGGAAGTCAATGCATTTTTCTTCAGATGTCCATACCAAGCTTCAGAACCATCGGCATGAGCAATGTAAACAGCATTCCAATTACCTGAACATGAACAATTGTTATCAACGTTTCCATCATCAATTCCTATTATTGTTCCTGCAGCAGCTGCCACAACTTCAACTATTGAATTTTCATATTGATACCATTCAAAGGGCCATAGTGAAATATCTATTCCTTGATGATTGTATCCTCCATTGGTATCATATGTTCTATTGCCACAATCATAGTCTAAATTAGTTGATCCAAATTGATTAAAAGAAGCAGAACCTACGTTTGGATTGTGATCCACATAATTAGAAATGGTATAATAGCTTTTAAACTGTTGGTTGGAAATCATTTGTAAAGGCCAATCCAAAATTACAATGGAATTGTTCTTAATTTTTAAAAAGCCTTCATTCAGTAAATGATTTTTATTTTTTTTAAGCCTCTTTTTAAGATTTGCTCTTTGGTTTTCATTTAAACACTGTTGTTTTTTCAAATTAATTTGTTCTACATTATTGTAAGCCTCTTGTGTCTGAGCAAAAATTGAATTAATAAGAAGAAAAGAAATAAAAAGTTGAGCGAAAGTGCTTCGTAATAAAAAGAGTGAAGTGGTAAAATTAGACACTGATTGAAGCAAAACTGTAGGTTTTATGTATTGTTTTGACTAAAGTTAATCATTTTGCTTAGCAATTTGCCATACTTAAAATCTAGAATTTAAGTATGGTACAAAAAAAGACCCGTCATAAATGACAGGTCCGTATAAGTTGAGAATTAAAATGCTAGCTTATACCTTAGAGACATTAACTGCATTTAATCCTTTTTGTCCTTCTTCCACATCAAAAGAGACCTTGTCTCCTTCAGTAATTTGGAGACCGTTTAATCCATTTGCATGAACAAAAACATCTCTTCCACCATCATCTGGTGTAATAAAACCGAATCCTTTTGATTCGTTGAAAAATTTAACTGTACCGTTACTCATTATTAAAAATATAAAATGTTAAAAAGGCGGGATATTATCTTAATAGCCCTACCACACAAATATAACAGCTATTGTTTAGAATTAGTTCTATTCTAACTAATATTATTTAATTTCTATGGCCATCACCTTGTACATGGAGTCTTTAAAACAGGACAAAATCAAAATTTATTACTGAAATTTTTGAGAAAATTTCATTTTTAGTTTGCTTTTGTCAAAAAAAATAATAAAAAATTCTGTTTTTTATTTGATGATTAATACCATTTTATTTTAAATTTTTCATCCATTTTTCGAAATTTCAAGTCCGAAATTAGGATTTTCTCATTTGGAGCTAAGTCTTCTAATAGCCAAGAATACAGAGTCTGATGGCCTTCAATTAATGTAGGACGATCAGCTTTCCTTGCTTTACCAGAGTAAATGCCTCTACTTCAGCCTCCATGATTACAATTTTCATTGACGCTAAATCATACTCCGACTAAGGTGCTTGAAGCATCTTTAGGCTCAATTCTGAAGATTAAGTAAGATAAGCTATTTTGCATCTGGGGATCTTTCAATTGAGCTTGCATGATCATTAATCACGTACCATTCGCCTTCATCTTTTTCCAAGACATAAGAAACTTGCATTCTATTAAAATATGGTTTCCCATTTCTTTCTGGCTCTTTATAAAGACTTTCGACAATCGCTAAACCCATTGATTTTCCAATTTCCGTATGTATGACTTTTGACTCCATGGTCCACAAAGAATCTTGGAACCATTCTTCATGAAAATCCACAAACCCACTAACAGAGTTAATAATTTCTGAGCCTTGCATTATTAACTTCATTTTGCCTTTTGGAGAAAGTGTACTTTTTAAAGAAAGTAAATCTTTGCTAACAACAGCATCTAAATGCTTTTGAATGGCCTTTTTAAAATCTTGCTTATTCTTTATTTGAGATACTTCAAGATTGTCAAGCTCTTTATTGTTTGAGCATGAAAATGTACAAAACAATAAACATACACTTATAAGCAAAATTGTATTATGCATAGGGTGTAAAATAATTTTATTTCAAGTTAATTCCTAATTTGTTGACTTTTAGAATCCATTTTTTTCTTTTCTCTCCTGTTGAAAAACGAATGTTACCAAAAGAAATTGAACGTACTTTTTTATTGCCGATAAACTTTCTAGTAAAGGTACTTAGAGCACCATATCTTGGAGACTTATAAATAAGATGATCGTTGGATGAGGCTTGTCCAAAAGTGGATAAAAAAAGTACGGATTTGTCTTTAAAGTATTGCTGCCATTTCTTTGAGTCTTTTATAAAATTTAAATCAAAATTTGCACTTAACACTCTATCTAAAAAAACTTTCAACAAGACTGGATAAGCTCCTGACAATATTGGGAATACCCAAACCAAGTGATCCGCCCATTCTAATTTAGCTTGCGCATCTAGCAGATCTGGCTCTAAACATAAACTCTTCCCATAAGCATCTTTTAAATTGAAATCAAATTTTAAATTACGGAGCGCCAGGTGTGTAACCTTTGCTCCACTTTGCTCTGCTCCTGAACTGTAAGCCTTCGTCAAATCGCTTGAAAAGCTATCTTCTCGAGGATGCCCATTGATGATTAATATATTCATTCTGACTCAGTATTATTTATTTTTGAACTTCATTCTTCCGCCGACTTTTACGGTAAAATTATTTTCCAAGTATGGATTTGCTGCAAGCCAGCCATCAGACTTTAAACTTAGGTCGATATAAGGCAGAAATTTTTTAAAAGGAGGAGAAAATTGTACTTGCAAAAAGCCGCCTAGTTTTTTATTTGTATCATAAAACAATTGATTGCTTGGTTGTTGCCAGCCAGCTAGTCTGATCATCCCCCAGTTGTTTCTCAACTCTATCTCTAAGCCTAAAAATGAATTGTTTTCATTCCTGTAAATTTTTGGGCTAAAAATACCACCTAACTTTTTATTTTTAAAAAACACATTGCCGCCGACCATAAATCCAAAAGAAGTCATGTGATGTCGCATTGAAAAATTGAATTTTGTTTTAGTGCCAAGTTCATCAATTCCTAAAAGATTTAGATCAATAAAATTTAATAAAGAAAGTTTAAATTGATTGTTTAAAAAACCTTGAGCCTCCTCCGATAAATCATTGAATTCAACATACCTGTCTACTCCGATGCCAGAAGGATGTGTTCCTCTTTCTGTATATGAAATAAAAGGATTAAACAAGTCATAAGTGGCATTAATTGGATCATACCCATTAGCATCTCTTTTGAGTATGTTTTCATTCTCACTGTTTTTAAATTTGACCAAAGGTTTAGAACCCTTTTGAGTAGAACCAAAGAGATAAAATGAATTGACGAGGTAATTGCCCCAATATAAACCATAATTCCAAGTAGTTACTTCGTTAAAAAACACATCCTTTTCGATGGCTAATACAAATTCTAAATTCCCTTCACTTCCTGCAGTTGCCTCTCTGACCAGTGCTGAAGGATTATCTAACTTAAAATGGACTAGATCTTCGTCCTTTACTCCTCTGACACTATTTGACCAAAAGGTGTTTCTACTTTCGATTTCGTATAGAGACAAAATAGATCGATGATATTCTTCATGTAACCAAGTATTTGAGAAAGGAATAGGGGCAAAATCAACTATTGACATTATAACTTTACTCCAAACATCTCCATTCTTACCTAAGTGCCTTTTACCAAAAAGTTCGATTCCAAAATGAGTAGCAAAATAAAAGCTTTTTGACAATTGGACTGATTGGTCCATTGATGCTGTTGGAAATTCTGCTTTAAAATTATATGGATATTCTATAAATGGTAAATCAATGTAGAATTGAAGTGTGTCATTCTTTTGGGCAAACACAAAATCTACCATCAGCAGAAAACAAAAACAGCATGTTACATTTAAAGTAAAGGGTCTCATAAACTTATTTTTTAAGCTTGCATTAGCAAGAGCTAATTAATTTGCAAGATTTAAAACAAAGTTATTTGACTACTTCATTATATTCATTAACAAATGTTAAGAAATATTCTATTCATAATTTCTTGCTATTTCTTTGCGAATTCTGCTTAAAGAAACATTTGTGATGCCCAAATATGAGGAAATGTAAGAGTGTGGAATAAGGTTTTCTAAGGAGGAATACTGATCTCTGAAATCAATTAATCTTTCTTTGGCATTCATGGAATTTTGATTAATCTCTTTCGCAACCTTTTGTTGCAATTCGCCCTGTAGAACTGCATTAGCCCAAACTTCAATCTCTTTATGTTCTTTCATTAGATTCATTAAATCTTCATTTCTGAAGATCAATAATCTAACATTTGTTATGGCTTGTAAATTGAGAATAGAATGATTTGCATTTGTCCTAGTTACATTTGGAGAAACTGGTTTATTTGGAGTAAAAAAAGAAAGCGTAATTTCTGCTCCAAAGTTATCTAGAAAATAACTCCTACAGATTCCTTCGACAATCCAATATTCCATTTTATTTTCTCGATCTTTCTCCACAAAGTTTGTTCCTTTTTCAAAAGAAACTATATCCATTATCTCAGAAAGTATTTTTGAAGAGCAATGTGATAGAAAAAATTTATTGCTGATGTATGAAGATATATCTTTCATAAATTACTTTATTTAATATGTAAACCTAATATCATCTCCCTTTGTAAATACAATGCATTTCATTTTTAGTTGCATGCATACAAATGAAGAATTCTTGAAAAATTCAATACCTTTGGAATAGGTAAAAAATTATTACGATTAATGAGTTAAATCGAAAGACGTCTTTAGTATGAATTCTAATTCAAAATATTTTAGTCAAGAATCAGAACGACTGAGCTTTAGAAAAATGAACAAAGCAGATATCCCTTCTTGGATTCCTTTTTTTGAAGACAATCCACTTTTAAAATATGTAGGTGTTGACCTCTCGAAAAGTGCTATGGATTTAGCAAGCGAATGGGTAGAAATGCAATTGAAACGTTATGAAAATTCAGGTCTAGGTCATCTTGCCGCTATTACAAAAGATTCAAACAAATTTATTGGTGTCGGTGGTATTCTTCCGAGAGATTTGAATGGTCGAAAAGAATTTGAAATCGCTTATTCACTCCTTCCAAAGTATTGGAGAAAAGGATATGCAACTGAACTAGCTAAGCAAATGAGTAAATTTGGAGAAGCATCAATCGAAACGGATCGCTTTGTATCTATCATAGACAAAGAAAATTCAGGCTCAATTAATGTTGCCATTAAAAATGGAATGGACCTATTGTTCGAAACCAAGTATTTAGATATGGACGTTTATGTATATGGTAAGAATAAAAGCAGCTTAAAAAATTAAGCCACTTTTATTCTTAATCAATATTGACTTTTACAACCTGTTCTTCTCTTTATCACTAGTGGATTTATTCTTCACTACTCCATTTAATAAGGTTCCAAATTTATACATAAAAGACAATCTACAATAATTTGTATTTCGATCCCTTTCATAAAAAATTGCTGTATCTCCCACAGAATATGTTCCAGAAGGCCAAGAACTTTTGAACACATCAGTTACCATAAAACGTAAACTTAATTGATCTTTGAGTAATTTTTTCTCGATGGTAAAACTGAGGTTATACATTTTATGGCGATGCGATATGCCCTCGAATTGATCCCCACTGTACCAAAACATTGCTTCTAGATTAAAAAGCTTACCAATGGTGAAGGTATTGTTTGAATAAAAATAAAACCTTGGCTTTGGAGTTATTCTAAGTACTTCGATGCTATTTTCTTCGATTTCTGTATAATCTACATTTAAAATATTACTAGAAGAAAACCATGCTTTGGTAAATTCTTTAGACAAGTTAATGTATCCTTGTCTCTTAAGACTGTAGTTAACTGGCTTAAGTACATATGCATATGGCCCTTCGCCTCGAAGTGCTCTTCCTCCCAATGGATCTATCGTATGATTGTACCCAAATTTTATATTAAAACCTTTGACCGCAGTATTGATTTCTAAACTGTGCGTTCTTTGGGCTTTAAGGTTTGGATTACCTTGTATCGAAGTGTATGGATCTTGATAAAACAATACAGGATTTAAACTATGGTAAGCTGGTCTTCGAATACTTGAAGTGTAGGCAAAATTAAAAGTTTGCTTCTCTGATGCCTTAAAGTTTAAGGACAAGTTTGGAAATAAGGTAAAATAATCATCTTTCAACTTATTGGTTTTATTGTTTACAAAATCGACATGATAATTAGTATATTCATTTCTTA
Organism: uncultured Saprospiraceae bacterium; assembly: GCA_937941095.1. Lineage (GTDB taxonomy): Bacteria > Bacteroidota > Bacteroidia > Chitinophagales > Saprospiraceae > JALZVN01. Next base: position 66,033 of record CALDYJ010000016.1, read on the forward strand.
AACCGATAGAATAATTCAATCGATCCCCTACAACATTAGAATAGTTAAGATAAACTGCGCCTAAGTACTCTTCAAAATTAAATTCATTAGATAAGCTGGGATCCAAATTAAAGCCCATAAGTTCATCCATGACTAAAAAGCTAAGGCCTGATGCATTATTTATTTTACCAAGCCTAGCTCCTACTTCTAAATATTTATTTGGATTAAAGTATTTTGTGAAATCTATTTGCCCTGAAATTATTTTTATGTCATGCTTATAATTGCTTTGTAAGATTCTATGACTTAAAGAATTTGCTTCGATTCTTTTTTCTAGGATATCATTATTCCGCTCATTATTAATGGTAGCAAATTCCGCCCCAATAAAAAAAGCCGAATTTAAGGTATCTATTTTTATTCCATAATTGGCAGATAATGAATGATCCTTAGAAAATTCCTTACCGCTCAAATCCGTTTCGAAGTAATTCTCACTCACTAAATCTTTTATGACATTATTGCTGTTTTGATCGAGGCTTATTTTTTCTTTTAAACCTTGGTAAGCAATTGAAAAATAATTATTCTCATTAAAATCATATTGCAAACCTAAATGATAATTGAATTGAGAATTAATTACCCAATCCCAATCGGTAGTCAAATCAGTCATTAAATAGACTGCCTCTTTCTCCCTGTTTCTTGTGGTATGCAAAATTTCTCGAGTATCACCATTTTCAAAAGCCAAGTTTGCATTTAAACTTAGTTTGTTTTTCGAAAAATTTAAATTAGCGTTTGAGAAAACCCTTTCTCCTGCGAAAACATTGCTTGTAATGTTTTGCTTTAAGCTGGATTGAAAACCATTACTGCTTAGACTCAAGGTTTCAATTTTTACCACAGCAGCTCCAGCAGCATCATATTTTGCTGAAGGATTTCTAATGAGTATTATTCTTTTTATGTTAGAGGTTTGAATCATTGTCAATTGGTCAAAAGTGATTTTTTTTTCATTCAAATAATAAACTATATTTTCTTTTCCTATTACTTGAAAGGAATCATCAGTAGATAATACACCTGGTGTTCTGCTTAATATTTCGTTTATTGAACTGCTAGCAGCTAAAGAAGTCTTCTCAACATTAACTTCAACTGTTCCATCAACTCTTTGTGTGAATAGAGCAATTTTCCCTTTGACCAATACTTCTTCCAAAAGGTGGTCTTGAGATCCAACAATTATGTTTAGCAAGTCTATGTTTGGATGAGCTTCAAAATCTACTTTTATTAATGTATCTTCAAAAAGCATGGAAGTTAATTTCAAAATAACCTTACTTTCCTTGATATCATCCAACATAAATGGTTCATCTATAAAACTTGTTCCTTTAATGAAAGTAGAATCAGTTGCATTCAACACCAGGACATTGCCCAATAAGGTTTCATTTTCCTTGTTTACAACCTTACCAGAAATTGAATTAGCATTTTGTGCATAAAAAACATTTGTGGAGAGCAATAGTATAAACAAGAAGCCATTCTTCAACAAATTAATTTTAATCATTTTTTAAATATTTCTCTCAATTTATATTTGAAATTCAAAAGAATATTAAATAATATAAGTATGCTCAAGAAATGTATAAGAATAGGATAAGACGCCATTTTTTAAAACATAGTCAATACTTATACACTTATTGAGGATTTGTATACTTTACATGCAGCTTTTCAGTCAAGAACTTATCTTTACACCATGTCAATTAGTAAAAGACACATAATTTATTGGCTCTTTATCTATGTAGTTTGGACATTCATGAAATCATCCATGAATGGAAATGTAACGGTTTATGCAAAAGTGAATTTGATAAACATTCCGATTTTTATGAGTGCTTTTTACTTTTTAAAGCATTATCAAATTCCATATCTATTTGATAAGAAGAAGATCTTTTTATTCTGCATAAGTCTTATTTTTAGCTCATTAATACTTTATCTTTTTTGGAGAGTAGCAGGTTTTTTTTGGTTGGATGACTTAAGAGAATTACATGGAATTCCTTTTTTTAGATTTGATCGATACTTGGTTTACTTTGTTCAATTTTATTCTCCCGGAATATTATTATTAGCTTGGGAGATGCAAGAAGAGAAAAGAAAAGAAAAAGATAGAATACTTGAACTAGAAAAAGAAAAATTAAATACAGAATTAAAATTTTTAAAAGCTCAGTTAAATCCGCATTTCTTATTCAATACATTTAACAACTTATATTCTTTAGTGATCACTGGTGACCCAAATGCACCAAACATGATTTTACAGTTATCTTCGATTTTAGAATTTATTCTTTACAAAAGTCAAGTCGATAAAATTTCACTAGATGAAGAGCTTGCTATAATTGAACAATACATCGCGCTTGAAAAAATAAGGTATGGAGAAAAAATCAGTGTAGAATTTGCAAAGAAAGGAAATACCTCAGTCAAAGTAGCCCCTTTATTAATCTTATCCTTAGTTGAAAATGCATTTAAGCATGGTGCGAGTGGTGACTTAAATGTTTCGCGCATCAAGATATATGTCGAGGCTTCAGAAGATCAAATAAATTGCAACATTTGGAATACAAAATCAAAATTCGAAGGAGCTTCTAAGGATCCGCACAAAAAAGGAATCGGTCTTTCAAATGTAAAAAGACAATTGGAATTGCAATACCCAAACGATTCAACAATTAGTATAGAAGAGAAAGTCGAATCTTTCGAAGTCACCTTATCAATAAATATATGAAATGAATAAATTCTCTTGCCTTATCATAGATGACGAACCACCAGCAATCCAACTCTTAAAAAAATATTGCACAATGGTCGAACAATTAGAGCTTAAAGCAAGCTTTCAAAGTGCAGTGGAAGCATTTGATTTTTTTAAAAATGACTCAGTAGATTTAATGTTTCTGGACATTCAAATGCCAGTCATTAATGGCATAGAATTTATCAAGTCTCTAAAAAATCCTCCTTCAGTGATTATGACCACTGCTTATAGAGATTATGCCGTTGAAGGATTTGATTTAGACATAGTAGATTACTTACTCAAACCAATTAGCTTTGATCGATTTTTAAAATCAATTGACCGATTTAGATCAAAGCATACGGAAGAAGTTAGAAATTCGATAAAAGAGAAAAGTGTAGATCATGTTTTCTTTAATGTAAATAAGAAGAATCATAAAATTGAATTTAGAGACATCCTTTATTTAGAAAGCTTAAAAGATTATGTTAAAATTCATACAAAGAATAAAAACTTAGTGGTGAAAGGAAACTTAGGTACAATTCTTAAGAAACTTCCATCCTCTATTTTTATAAGGATCCACAGATCGTATGCGATTGCGATGCCAGCACTCAAAGCTTATAATCAGAAAGCGGTTGAAATTGCAGATACCACCTTACCAATAGGTGACAGTTACAAAGAAACGTTCCTTCAGAAACTGAATGCTTAATTTTTCTACCTAATTATTTACTAATATTTTCGATGCTCCTCTTATTACCTTTTTAACCACATCAGGATTTAGTAAAGTACTTACATCGCCGATGTTCTTAGCCTCTCCCGCTGCAATCTTTCTTAAAATCCTTCGCATAATTTTACCTGATCTGGTTTTAGGAAGGCCTGTTACTATTTGAATTTTATCCGGTTTTGCTATGGGACCAATTTCTTTGGTAACTACTTTTAAGAGAGAGCTATTAAATTTTTTAGTATCAATATTAGCATCCATTTTATTTTTATTCAAAATAACATAAGCATAAATCCCTTCACCTTTGATTTTATGAGGGTAGCCTACTACAGCAGATTCGATAACATTAGGATGCTCATTAATAGCATTTTCGATTTCGGCGGTCCCCATTCTATGTCCAGATACATTTATGACATCGTCTACTCTTCCTATTATCCGATACATGCCTTTTTTGTCTCTTCTTGCGCCATCTCCGGTGAAGTACTTATTTTTGAAAGATGAAAAATATACCTCTTTACATCTAGCATGATCTCCATAGGTTGTCCTTATCATGGAAGGCCAAGGATATTTTATACAAAGCAGCCCTTCTTTTCCATTTCCTTTAATTTCTTTTCCTTTTGAATTAAGCAAGCATAATTGTATTCCCGGTAAAGGTAAGCCGGCATAGGTTGCTTTTTGAGGAGAGAGTCCACCAAGTCCCGAGATCATAATTCCAGCTGTTTCGGTTTGGAACCATGTATCGACAATCGGTAAAGTATTTTTTCCAATCTTCTCTTTATACCAATTCCAAGCTTCTTCATTTATAGGTTCTCCTACAGTTCCTAAAACCTTTAAGCTATTTAGATCATAATGACTTGGCCAATCATCTCCTTGTGCCATCAGAGCACGAATTGCGGTTGGCGCTGTGTAAAACTGATTAACCTTATGCTTTTCGCAAATGTGCCAGAATCGCCCTGCATCAGGAAAAGTTGGAACTCCTTCAAACATCAACGTTTTTGCTCCAGCTAACAAAGGGCCATAAATGATGTAAGAATGTCCAGTAATCCATCCGATGTCTGCTGAACACCAGTAAACATCTCCTTGTTGATATTGAAAAACATTTTTGAAAGAATAACAAGTATAAACCATATAACCTCCACAAGTGTGCACTACCCCTTTAGGTTTTCCAGTAGAACCAGAAGTATAGAGAATGAATAAGACATCTTCGGAATTCATCTTGGCAGGTTTACAAGTCTTCCTTTTTCCTTCTATTTCTTTGTGCCACCATTTGTCTCGCCCTCTTTTCATTTTCACTTTTGTGTTGCTTGCTTTGTAAACAATTACGGTTTCAACACTGCTACAATCTTTAGCTACTGCTTCGTCAACAATTTCTTTAACAGCTATGCTTTTATTTCCTCTGTTATTATAGTCTGAGCAAATAACCATCTTACAAGAACAATCCTTTATTCGATCTGCTAGAGCATTGGCAGAAAAACCTGCAAAAACAACAGAATGTATAGCGCCAATTCTTGCGCAAGCAAGGACGCCAATGGTAAGTTCAGCCACCATTGGCATATAAAAACAAACTCGGTCTCCTTTTTTTATCCCATTAGATTTAAGCATGTTTGCACATCGACAAACTTCTGAATATAATTCTTTATAAGTGTACGTTTTGAAAGCTTGACTTGGATCATTAGGTTCCCAGATTAATGCTACATCATTAGCTTTATCTTTCAGATGCCTGTCCAAACAATTTTCTGTAATATTTAACTGACCACCTTCAAACCATCTAACATCTGCTTCTTCAAATCCTCCACTTAGTACTTTCTTCCATGGCTTCATCCATTTAAATGTTTTGGCTTGCTTAGCCCAAAATTTTTCTGGATGCCTTACACTATTTTTATATATTTTTTGATATTCTTTAAAAGACTTAATTTGGTGTGTCATATACTAATTTAAATAAAATGAAAGAATGGCATCCGTGACAAATTAAGTTCAAAATTTAATCAAAGCGTCTGAAAAGAAAAACTGATCATCTTCACGGCTAACTTTAACCACATAAGAACCTGGGGTCAAACTTTTAATATCCAATTGACTTGCTTGAGAAATATTCTCCCAAGTTTTTACAATTTTTCCAGATCCATTATAAATTGAAACTTTCACTTCTCCTTCTAAGCCTCTTAAATTTAGAAAATCTTTACTTGGATTTGGAAAAACAGCAATTATTTTTTCTTTTGAATCTACAGCATTTTGATTATTAAGTATTTCATTATTTACAAAATGTGCTAATAATCTAATATAGGCCGCTTGATAATAAATTGCAGGTTCTGAGATTTCCCATGAATTGATCGGATAACCGTCATTAAAGTCTAAATAGGATTTTAGCAATGGTTGACCAAAAGGTGGAGAAAATTCTTCAATTGAATAATATTGATTTACTCCTCCTGTAACGAATCCTGGAGCTGGCCCATTTGAAGAATTTAAAGCATGGTCATAGATGCTTCCATCATAAAACCATGTATGATAAATTTCGTTCACACAATGATCCCCTCCATATTCATACATATTAGATAATTGAACTAAACCTAAGGGGTTAACACCATGAAAATAATGTAAATGCTCATAAGCTTTGTTCATAAGGTTTTCATTCAATTCTGAATTTACATCAAATTTATTGAAGAGCATGCATAAATTTCCAATGTTCGCTTTCGGCATGTTTGAGCCCCAATGATAAATCCAATCCGGTGATTGAGCTCTGAACAAGTCGTTTTCAGAAAATTTATAGAACCCATTGAAATCATCATTTAAATTGTTTTGAGCAGAATTTAATACCACTGAAACAATATTATCATCAGCATTTGGGAAGTTAGAATAATTCAATAAGGCTTCTTGAATTGAAATTTTATATGGTCCCCAAAAATCATTGCTGATGGGTTCTACTTTATTGTATTCAGATTTGATAAAATTATGGTACTTTTCTTCATTGGTTAATTCGTACAAATATATGGCTGCAATCAATGCAGATTCAATTTGCTCTTCTTCATTACGATCTGCATCACCAGCGACTATTTCGCCATTATCACAATCTGTTTCCAAGGCATTATTATCTTTAGCTTCTTTGAAAAAGTCCCATGCTATTTTAGCTTTCTCTAACATGAACAAAGCATCTGATTCTGTTCCTTCTATGGTCTGCAAAACTTTTGAAGCATGGGCTAACATACTTGCAGCTGAAGCTGAAGCTGAACTACATCTGTTTCCATAAAATCTTTGATCTTGATTAGCACTTGGAGGAATGTCAGTGTTTTCACTATGATTTTGATTCCCCATTTTAATGATGGTAGAACCATCTTCATTCACCATTTTACAAACCCAATTTAACTCCCATAATAATTCATCAATGATATCAGGAATGGAGTTCCCTGATTCTGGTAGATTCCAATCATCACCAAATATATTTGGATTTTCTTGATAAGCTCCTAATAGATTATGGACTGCTGATTCAGCAAAGGTTACATACTTATTATTATCTCCAGCATCAAACCAACCACCGCTCAAATCTTTTTCTAAACTTGCATCATTAGGATTAAAAATTGATCGACAATTTTCGTCTTGAAGTGGCTTATCAAAATTCATCCCATCTGTCCATTTCGGGTCTGCATAAGGTTCTTTCTTTTCTGCATTGCAACGATTATAATAAAACATTTTTGATGCAACCTTAAGTAGTTCTTCATAGGGATTGTTGTTAATTTTAAACACTGCACTCCTCTCATCGTTTAAATCATCAAATACATAATAAGATCCTGCCTGTGTGTATGTCGAAAAATCAAACCACCAACCTTGATCTCCGGATTGAGGATGAGTTAATCCATTGTTCCATAAAATGACCTCTGCCTCAAAAACAGATTCATTTGTAGATGCATCCACTAAAGCTAAGGTAGAAGAAGGAGTAAAAGTCTTAGTACCATTAAATCCTTCTTGAGGATTACTAATTACAGCAAATTTTGACTTTTGGCTGAGGTAGCCGAATTGGTCTACATGAATAAACTCACTTACTTGAGCAGAAATCAGAAATGGAAGGTTTATTAAGAACAAAGCAAACAAGTTTTTCATTTGATTTTTTGTACAAAGATTAATAATTAAAATTAATGCTTCTCTTGACTAATGGATAAAATTATATTGAATTTCGAAATGAAATATATAAGAATAAATTGAATTTCGAAATCACATTCGGAAATTGTATTTAAATTGAGTGCTTATTCAAAAATAGTTCAAATTATAATTTAATTTTTGAAACCCATATTTATCCAAAAAGTTCGAATTCACATGAAAAACCTACTTTTAAGTCTATTCATTTTAGTTTCTTTGAACCTATATGCTCAAGACAATGCAGGTATCCCTATTTTTCATCGTTTATTGATTTACAATCAAAACAATGAAGTCTTGATTGTAAAGATTAAAAATACTGAATATTGGTTGACACCAGGGATCTACCAAGACGATAAATTATATTTGAAAGAAGGGCTTTGGACCTTAGCGAATGCATATGGCCTAGAAATTAGTCAGCCTGAATTACATGCAGTATTTATGCTTAAATATGCAAACGATACTAAACTATCTATACGAAATATATTTGTGAGTCAAACTAAAGATGGCGTAAATAAGCGACCTGAATTTGTTAGTGAAGTAAAATGGGTAAGTTTAAAAGAGGCAAAAAAGATGTTAAGCTTTCCTCATATAATAGCAATGGTTAACCAGGTAAGCAGTTATCCAAAAACAATCTGGGGAGGAACCCTATCTAATTACAAAGAAGATGAAACATTCAAATGTAAGATTCTTGAAGATTTTTACCCTTTGTACGAAAGCCAGAAAGCGGCAAAGAAGAGAATGAAAAAAAGCTTGTTAAAAGAAAAAGCATAAAAAATGACCTTTACTTATAATTAAAATATTTTTCCAACTGGATAAGCTTACATTTTTACAAAGCGTTTTTGCTGTAATTTCCCCTCTTTATCTTTCACAATTAAATGATAAACTCCCGGCTGTAAGTTTTCTAGATTTAAATTAATTATTTCTTTACTAGCTTTAGCTTGAACTTTTCGTTCGTATTTAAGGGATCCATTGATATCATAAATCATCATAGTAAGCTCAGCAGAACTTTTATTTTCAAGTAAGACGTTTAGGTCTGAATTAGTAGGATTAGGATACAGCCTGAGCAAACTCAAACCATCTGCATTAGATTGAAGAGAAATTGCAGATTGACTAGATACAAAATCATCCAATGCTAAACCAGTAGCAAGACAAGGTACTTCAATTAATAATTTCCTTCTAGTCCATTGTCCATCAAGACCCCAAGTTCCGTCCCAAAAATTCATGTACCCAAAATCATTTGAAGCGCTATTCCCTCCAGAAAAATTATTAAAACTATAAGACTGCCCATCGCTCCAAACAAAATCACCTTCTATGCTAGAATCATGGACGCCGATAAAAACTAAATCATTATCCAATTGATTTAAAATAAATTGATTTTCACTCAGGTCATTTATTGTAGCGAGATTACCGCCATTTGCTGTAGCAAAAGTTTGCCCTTCTAACCAAGTATACTTTTCATTACTGATAAAATATTTACTAAGACCTGAACTCTGCTCTCCTATGTAGGTAGCATTGGGAAAAGTTTCTTCACAGCCTGAAGTAGTGCTCAACACTGCAAAGGTTTCCGAAGCGACTAATACATTATTATTTTCATTGGATTCTTCTAATTGGTCGTCAGCATCAACTTTTAAAATAATGTAATAATCACCAGCTTGCAGACTTTCTGGAATAGTCAATGCGCCTGTTACATCTGAAACTGTTTGGCCTGGGGCAAAAAAGCTGGTATTTATATTTCCGTCCTGGACATCATCTTCACTAAGATTTTGGTCAACAGAGATGTAAGACTTAATGGTAAAAGCACCAGAAGCTAAATTGCCTTGGTTAGTTACATCGGTTTCAAAAAAGAGGACTTCACCTTGATAAACTCCAGGTGTGTTATACGAAAAATTACTTAAGACCATATCAGGTTTTGGTGAATTATCAGGAGCATTAATTGTGATCCCGAAAGTGCAATTTTCTACATTCCCACAATAATCAGTGGCTTCCACAGAAACTTCATATTCTCCTGGAACCAAATTTGATCCGCTAAATGGTCCAGTTAAGCTAAGTAAAAACCCTTCTTGATCGCAAGTAGTTGATCCATCGACCATGTATTCAACAAATCCTGAAGTTTCTCCTTCTGTTAGGTTGATGACAATATCTGATGGGCAGTTTAGATTAATTCCAGATTGATTTTCATCACAAGGGACTTCGAGTATAAACTTTCTGGATGTCCAAGGACTGTCTAAGCCCCAAGCACCGTTCCAAAAGTTCATATAGCCATTATCTCCAGCATGAGTATTGGTCACTTCTAAATTATTATAAATGAGTGGTTCGCCCGAATCCCAGACCAAATCATCTTCTTGTCGCCGATCACTTAATCCAATAATGACCAGTTCATTTCCTATTGCACTTCTCAAAAATTCATTTTCTTCTGCACTATTGATGGAAACTAGGTATCCTTCAGTATTCACAGCTACTTCAAGTTGAGCATCTTGCCAATTCATTTTTGCATTTGAAAGAAAATATTTACTGTTTCCAAATTCTCCTAGCACTTCATAACCCGCAACATCATCTGGACATTCTCCACCTTGATCTGGAGGCAAAACGGTAACTGTAAAGTTACAAGCGACACCATATCCACAAATAGCTAGAGGCCCGTCGGCATTCCAAGCATAATCTATTTGGTGGGTTCCAATAGGAATCAAGTCTCCGCTTTGATAAAATCCTTGATAGGTCAGACTTAAACCTTCACAATCAGTAGTATAGCTTGGCTCTTCCCAAGTAACAATTGCCCCTTGTTCATCTGCTGCTGTTACTGTAATATCTGCTGGACAAATTGCTTCTGAATTATGTTCTCTTGTTTTTAAAGTAACTACAAAAGAACAAGATGCTGAATTTCCACAAGCATCAGTTGCAGTTACATTTATTGGATAAGATCCAAATATCCCAGTTCCTCCACTACCAATTCCATCAATGTCAATATCGACAACACCAAGGGTGCAATCTGTCGTAGCATTTACATCGTATATGATCTGACCAGTAGTTTCTAAATAAGGTAAAAGGATTTCAAAGTCAGATGGGCAATTGAGCACAATGCCATCTCCTGTTTCATTTTCACAAGTCATTTCGAGAATGTGTAATTTCCCAACATTACTTTCTATGAAAGACCAAGAACCATCCCAAAAATTCATCATTCCATAATCTTTCGAAGCTGTATTCGCACCAAAATAATTAGTATAAGTTAAAGGAGAGCCATCGCTCCATTTAAGAGTTCCTTCTGTTTCAGAATCATTTATTCCAATTAAAACAAAATTGTTTTCAATTTTAGATCTTATGAACTCATTTTCCGCTGCACTGTTTACACTCAGCAATTCTCCTCCATTTTGTTTGCAAAGGTTATCTGCAGTAGTCCAATTTGAAAGAGCATTAGAAATAAAATAATTATTCCCTTCAAAAGATCCTAAGAATTCATAGCCTTCTAGATCTTCTTCGCACTCTCCTCCTCCATTATCGCATGGTGCACAAATACCTCCACAGTCTATACCTGTTTCGTTTTGATTTTGAATGCCATCGCTACAAGAAGCTTGGGTGCCATCTACAGGAGATCCACAAATGTAGATTTCACCAATACTAGCTCCGACATCTGATTTAGTAAAAGAAATATACCTAGTTTGCCAATTTAAATCACTTAAAGCTTTCCATTGAACTGGCCATGCATTAACATTAAATGTTATTTCCTCATTACTTGCAACTGTAGGCAAAGTAGGTTTGATTTTAAAATTTCCTGCACCAAAGGTGTCGTAGTAATAGATATCGAAGATGTTATACTCTTTTCCTAAATCAAGGTAAACAACTTGATCAGCAACATAAGGAGTAGTCCAAGGAATTTCTACTCTCGCACCATTACCATAAGGAGGCTCTATAACCGTTTCCTGTTCGTCAAATAAACTCGCAGGCCCATTGTTTGCATTAGCATTAGTCCCATCTTCATTAAAAAGCATGTTTAGAGAAATAGGAATTTGACAAGTAGCTGGTTCTCCATTATAGTCTGCTAAAAGCAAAGGATTATCAAAATTAATTCCAACATATGAATCATTGCCAATGTACAGGTATTGAAATTCTATTCTGATGACTTCCCCATCGTAATCACTTAAATCAACCTCAATTGCTTTATAACTATCTATTGCATTTATAGCATTTCCCGTTGGAAAAGTGAGCAGTGATTCAGCTTCTTCTTTCCATACCACATCTCCTGACTGATTGCAAGCTTCAAAAACAACAAGTTGTGCACTAAAATCATCAAAATTAGTTTCACTATAGTGACCAAAAGAATATTTAAAACTAAACCTTGCATTTGTATGCTCGCTAAGGTCAAATAAAGGTAATGCTAGGATATCAATCACCTCTTCATTGGTCACTCCATAAGCACGAGCACTCATCCAAACGTTCTCTCCATTTCTAACATCGTCCCATGAAGAAAAGCTCTGCCCCCCTTTTGCATAAGTATTGTACCCAGATGGTAGTAAATCAAAATCAAGATCGTAGTATGATTCAAAGTCTTCAAAATAATTAGGACTAATTAATGTCAAATCATTATCAAAAACAAATTCCATTGCTAGCTCATCAAACTCAGGCAATTCATCGACTTGACCATTTGGAGAAAGTACTTCAATGTAAATCTTTTGGATACCATTAGAAACTGTTATGGGATCTAATGTAAATGTTCCCGTCTCTCCATAAGCTAAATCACAATTAACTGTCATATTTTGAATCGGGCCATTATCAATTCTATATTTAACCCCAAAAAATAAAAGTTGGTTTTGACCTTTATTTACTACTTCAATGATTGGGTAATAATTATCCTGACAAAAGGTCAAATCAAATTCCTGAATCTCTTTTATTGCAACATTATTGCTTGGTAAATTTGATAAACAACCTAATGAGTTTAATAATTGTCTTCTTATGGGAGCAGCCAATACATCATGCATTCTATTTTTTTGGCCTTCAGTGAATAAATCATAATCACCGCAATAAGACATAAAATTTAATTCAGAATTTTTGAAATTTGGATCATCATTACATTCTGTTCCAAAGTTACAATCACTTCTTTTATGAGCTGGGGTATCACAAACTCTATCTCCTTCGTTTGCACAATCAACATCTGAAGGGCATCTTGTCCCGTCGCTATCCCCATTGAAGGTGTGAAACAGATACATATTATGTCCAACTTCATGAGCAAATACTCCAGAGTTTAGATTATAAATGGTCATGGTTGAGCCATCGTATTTGCCACCATTTGGATAAGTTGCATAGGCTCCAGCGCCATTAATTCTATGAACTACCCACACATTCAAATAATCTTCAACTGGCCAACGGCTAAGATCTTTGACGAGCACATCGTCAATGCCTGTTGAATTTCCCCACCTTACTCCTAATTCTGCGTAATCTGGAATATGTGAAGCATCTGTTCTAATGATACCATTGGTTGGATTTCCTTGAGGGTCAAAAGTTGCTAAGCAAAATTCTATTTCAGTATCTACTGCTGAAGCATGACGATTTCCGGCAAAGTCGTAATTCAACCTTTCAATTGCTTCTCTTATGTCATCGTCTGATAAGTAAGTATTTGATTCAGTATTTTCTCCTAAGTGTAAGATGTGTATGACCATAGGCAACACATAAGGTCCGGCTTGGCTCCGACTTCTGTTGTTAGACCTGTTCTTCGTGATTTCTTTAAGGGCATATTCATTCTTCAGATATCCTTCTTTATAGAGAGCATCCTTTTGCATACATTCTTGATGGTATGCATCAATGCCGCAATTTTGCGCTGATAGAATAGTAAATAATGAGAAAAATAGAATTACTACTAGTAATGACCTTAACATATTAACAAATATTTTGGTGAACAAAACTAGATTGAGGAATGACAAAGGTAATAGAATCTAATTTAATAGTAAAGTATATGTACAAAAATAAATAAAATCGTATTTTGTTAAATCTTCAATAGCGATCAAAAATGAGCAAAACCATCTGGAACCCTTCTGTAATCATCGCATTTGTTGCTGTCTTAATAAGCAGTGCAACAGCACTAATCAGTTTAAAAGAATCCAAACTGATGCAAAAGCAACAATTGATTATGCAAGAGCAAAAAGAAGCTTCTGTATGGCCTTTTATTCAAGCCATTTCCTATACGGAATACAATTTTGAAAAAGATTATGTTATTTACAAATACGAAGTAAATAACAAAGGAGTTGGGCCTGCTATATTAAATGATGTCATTTATACTTATAATGATAAAGTTATGAGGAGTGGAGACTTAGCCAATGCCATCCAGGAATTCAAACCAGATTTTGATGTTACTCCTGTACAAAACATGAACATAGACAACAAAGTCTTGGCGGAAGGCGAAGCTGTGAGTGTAGTCCAGGTAAGATTTAACAAACTCAATCAACAACAAGAAGAGCTAGTTGCCTTTATGCATGACTTAGAATTCAATGCTTCATTTTGCTATTGTTCTGTTTATGGTAATTGTTGGAAAATTGAGGAAGGCAAAGTTCGAAAGGAAGCTACTTGTGAAATGAGAAAAGAAATCAGGTAAGATGAAATCAGGTAAAAAGAAGTCAGGTAAAAAGAAAATTGATTTTAAACATGTAAATATTCCTCAAGGAATTGCCCAAATCCCTTACGCTTTCAAGATTTTATTAGATACTCCATTATTTATTAAAAACCATAAACTTTGGAAAGGGTTTCTAGATCATACTTGGGTCTTGCTATTTTCCATTTTTATAGCCATTCTTTTTACAAATATACTTTATGATGACTTGCATCATTATTTTTTTCCATCCGACAAGGAAGGAGCTATAGAAATTAACATCGATACCACTGGTGAATCATCAGAGGATTTAGTTAAAAACATTGAAGAAGTGATAGAGGATGAAATGGAAGTTGACAACAATGAACTAGAAATTCTTGAACCAGACTTTTTAAACAAAGATGAAGTCTCAGAAGAAAAAAAACATAATTCAGTTTTTTCCGGAAGTTTAAAGTTTCTTCTTTTGATACTTTTAGAAATAATTATTTTCCATTTCTCTGTTAAAACGAATAACATCCTTAAGAAAGAAAATAAGTTGCTTGAGTTCAATGATTTTTATAAAGCAGAAATTAGGCTGATAAAGATCATGGGAAGAAACTGGTTATTAGGAATCTTAATGTATGTACTTGTTTCGGTTGTTTGTGGAATTACTGGTACAAAATATTTATCCGACACAATCATGTTTTGTATTTATGGTTTTTATTTAGGTTTCGCTTTTTTAGATAATTATTTGGAGCAATTTAATTTTGACATTAATAAGAGTACGAAAACTATTCAAAAACATTTTGGAGCAGCAACTGTCATCGGAATATTTTCGAGCATAACTATGAACATCCCAATTATAGGGCCCTTGCTAGTTCCATTTATTTGTGGCATTGCAGCAACAAGGTATGGTCATGCTGCCAAAATGGAAGACTTTGTATTTGAAGAGACTGTTTCTTAATTGAAATTTCTGTTTTAATTCATTAAGTTCCCACCTAGTATATGGATTTTGCATTTAATTAAAAATAATTCAATGAAAAACAATTGCATCTTTATTTTCTTCCTTCTTTTTCAAAGTAGCCTCTTATGTCAAACGAGGACAGTTGGCACTATTATCAATGAAGAAGGAGCGCTTGATGGTTATACTTTTTTCTCCCCATTTTCAGGAACAAAAGCTTACATGGTTGATAATTGCGGCCAATTAGTCAATCAATGGGACCGAGGAACACTCCCAGGTTTAGCGGCCTATTTTTTAGAAAATGGATTGGTACTTAGAACCTTTAAACCTAATCCAATTGGTCCATTTACATCGGCCAGTAATTCAGGAGGATTGGAACTTGTTGATTGGCAAAACAATGTTGTTTGGTCTTATGAATTGAATACTTCAACCCAACTATCTCATCATGATGCCGTCATGATGCCAAATGGAAACATACTTATGTTGTCTTGGGAACTCGTTTTTGAAGACGAACTTATTCAATTAGGAAGAGATCCAAATGAGATTGCTCCGCAAGGTTTTGCTTGGAATGAAAAGATCATTGAAATAAAACCAATAGGTAATAAAGACATTGAAATTGTTTGGGAATGGAAAATAAAAGATCATTACATTCAGGACTTAGACCCTAGTCAATCTAACTTTGGGGTAGTCTCAGAACATCCAGAATTATTCGATATAAATCTTCCGGAATTAAACAGTCCAAATTCACATTCTGATTTAGACTACAATCACTTTAATGCTATTGATTATAATGAAGACTTAGACCAAATTTTAATTTCGGTAAGAAATTCAGATGAAATTTGGATCATAGATCACAGTACGAGTACTGCTGAAGCAGCCTCTCATGAAGGTGGCAGGTATGGAAAAGGTGGAGACATTTTATATAGATGGGGTAATGCGTCTGCTTATCAAAGAGCCAGTATAGCAGATGAAGTGCTCTTTGGTCAACATGGGGTCAACTGGATTGAAGAAGGTCCTCACAAAGGAAAAATATTAATTTACAATAATGGAAACGGAAGACCTGGTCCAGATTATTCAACTGTAGAAATTCTTGCCCCTATTCAAAATGAAGATGGTTCTTATCCAGTCCCGACTACGGAACCTTTTGGACCAGAGGTGTCAGATTGGATTTATGGTGATCAAATAAACGAAAGGTTTTATTCTCCATATTTATCCAATGCTCAATTTTTGGGTAATGAAAATATTTTAATCAATGCAGGTTCTCCTGGAAATATTTTTGAAGTAAATTTAAACAAAGAAATTGTTTGGCAATACATTATTCCATTGTTTGGTGACACGCCTGCAACCCAAGGAGGAAATGTCTCAAACAACGGCAATTTTAGAGCCTATAAATTTCCGAAAGATTTTTCAGGTTTTCAAGACATCGATATTATTCCTGGTGACCCCATAGAAAACGACAACAATCCTTTACAAGATTGTAACGAAGTCAATTCGATAGCTCAAATCAATCACACCACTTTTGACATTTCACAAAAAGAAGAATTAATTAGTATTCAATCGAATGAACAAAATTGGAATTTAGGTTTTTACACTATTCAAGGCTTGCCCATCCATTTACATTATTGCAAAACAAAAGATTATCAATTTTTACATCATGTAAAAGTACCCGGAATTTATTTTCTTACTATTCAAACTCAATCAGGACAGAATTTTACAAAAAAATTATTTCTTCAACCTTAAATCCTTAGCTTAGTAGCTCAATTAACATGAATATAAAATGGTTGGTATTGGATCAGAATGGTCGCCGAAAGAATTAACAGAAAACTGTGTCCTAAATGACAAGATTGAGGAGATTGTTGAAAGCATAATTAAGCATTTAGATAAAGCTCCGCTAAGACCTGTCTTGATCACTGGAGGTAGTGGCGTAGGCAAATCAGTTTTGATCGATTTAGTGGCTCAGTATTTTTATCGAAAAAAGACTGTTTGTTATACAGTGACTGCTGGAAACTTAAAAGCAGGGAACCGATACATTGGCGATTTAGAAAATGCTTTAAAAAATTTCATAGAAGACTTAGTGGCGGATGATGCGATTTGGATAGCACCAAGGTTTCATGAGTTGTATTATGCTGGCAAACATGACAGCAACCCTTCTGGAATATTGGATCAGATCATCCCAATACTCGAAAGAAATGAGATCCGAATGATTGGTGAAATTAATGAGTCTGATTTAGAAAAACTCACTACCTTAAACCCAAATCTTCAAAACACCTTTGAAATAATAAGAATACTTCCTTCGTCTCAAGACTTTACACTAAACTTAGCAAAAGAATGGATTCGAATTGATAAGAATCAAGAAAAATGGGCTTCTATAAACGATCCTTTTTTAGAAGATCTGTATTTCATGTCTAAGCAATACCTATCCTATCGAGAAAACCCAGGAGCATTAATTGATTTTTTAAATTACACTAAAAAAAAGTTTACCAGCACTAATGAACCTTTGAGTAGAAATTCTTTTTATGAATCATTGAGTTCTTTAACAGGGCTTCCAATTTCAATACTCAACGATAATGAAAAATTGGATCTAGAAAAAGTGAGACATTTTTTCAATTCCAAAGTTGTAGGACAAGACGAAGCTGTCAACGTCCTGGTTGAAAGAATGGCAATGATTAAAGCAGGCCTTACCGACCCAGACAAACCATTTGGAGTTTTCTTATTTGTTGGTCCTACTGGAACTGGAAAAACTGAAATCACTAAATGCCTAGCAGAATATTTATTTAGCTCTACAGATCGAATGATTCGTTTAGACATGAGTGAGTTTCAAACTGCTGATTCTTATATAAAGATCTTTGGAAATTATGGTACAACTTCTGAATCAAATTCTTTGGTTAATGAAATTAGAAAGAACCCTTTTTCTGTAATCTTATTAGATGAATTTGAAAAAGCACATTATCAAGTTTGGGATTTGTTTCTCCAAGTTTTTGACGATGGGCGACTAACTGATTCCCAAGGTTCAGTTGTAGATTTTAGGCAATCTATTATTATAATGACTTCCAATGCAGGTGCAAGCATTCCTTCTTTAGATCAGAGAAGAAGGGCACTAGGTTTTAATCCTAGCAAGATAGAATCTGCTGAAACAAAAAATCCGGCTCAAAATGTAATGGATGCTGTGAATGAAATTTTTAGACCAGAATTTGTAAATAGAATAGATAAAATTGTAGTTTTTAATCCATTAAGTCATGCTGCACTTAGTAAGATATTAAACATTGAACTTAAAAAGGTTTTAAAAAGAAGAGGGTTAAAAAATAGAAAGTGGGCCTTGGATATGGAAGAATCCGCCGTATCCTTTTTATTGGAAAAAGGCTATACACATAATCTTGGAGCCAGACCTCTAAAACGAGCAATAGAACAATACTTGCTTGCTCCTCTAGCATTAACAATTGTTAATCACAATTTCCCTAAAGGAGATCAATTTTTATTGGTAAGTAAAAGTAAGGATAAATTGAAAGTATCTTTTATCGATCCTGATGAACCAGAGTACACTTGGGAAGAAAAAATGAAGGTTCAAAAAAGACAAGAAGAAGTTGCACAAACACTTAGCCTTAAAAAAATATTGAGAGATTGTCTTGGAACGCTTGGTGAATTCAAGTGCATTAAAAAAGAACTTAAGGCTTTAAATGAAAAATACCTTTCAGCTGATATTTCTGCCAAAAAAGAAAACCTGATGTCAATGATGTCTGAACAAGATTTTTGGCAAAGTGATAGAAAACAAGATGTTCTCTCTCAAATAGAATTTTTTGATCGTTTTCAAGAAGCCTACAATACTTCAAACAAACTTTTTGAACGCTTAGAAGATCCAGAAAAAGATCGTTTAAAATATGATCCATCTCTATTAAAAAAACTAGCACAAAGAACTTACCTTCTAGACAAAGCATTAGCATCATACTTTAATGATGAATCTCAAGATGCATTAATCAAAGTTACTTATACCGAAGAAGATAAAGCTTGGGGAGAGACCTTAATTAAAATGTACAATGCTTGGGCTAAACTAAGAAAAATGGAATTCAAATCTATCTTCAATTCCAAAGACACCGAACGAAATTATCATATCTTTTCAATTGCGGGTTTTGGTGCTTATCATATTTTGAGCAAAGAACATGGTCTTCATTTTCAAGAACAAAAAAAGAATGAAAACATGGTTGTTACTCGTAGAAAGGCCCATGTAATTGTACTGCCACTACTTTCTATAGACTATGAAAACAAATTGAGTTCTAATTACTTGACTAAAAGATTTGCCGGTAAGCAAAGTAATGAAACAGTAAGGAAATTTAATCTCGATTCAAATCAATGCAAAGATCTTATCAATAAATGGCAAACAGGTAATGTCGATAAGGTTTTGAATGGCGGTTTTGACTTAATTGAGTAGTTAAATTTGGAAATAGTCTAAATACTGACACTTAATCCAATATAAGATATCTAACTTGCTACAATAAATTTATAATATGCAAAGATTAATACTTTTATCCTTATTATTTTTTACCACTTCATTTGCTTTTGCTCAATTTAATGTCACGCTTTCTGGAAGTATTGATTACGATCAAAGAGTCAATGACATTTGGGGCTATACAGATGATGCAGGTGTAGAATACGCATTGGTTGGAACTAATACGGGATTTTCGATAGTTGGCCTTACAGAAGAAGGTGTACCGTCAGAGTTGTTTTTTATCCCTGGTCAAGAAACGACCTGGAGAGATGTCAAGACTTGGGACAAATATGCTTATGTCGTTTGTGATGGATGTACAGAAGGAATGTTGGTCGTTGATTTGAGTGATTTACCTAACAGTATCGATCATCAGATGGTAACAAGTACTGATTTTGGAATTTTAGAAAATGCTCATAACATTTGGATTGATGAATTTGGATATGCTTATCTATGTGGATCAAATCTAAACGGAGGAGCTTTTGTGTTCGATTGCTTTACTGATCCTTACAATCCAAGTTTTGTTTCAAGCCTGACTGATCAATATGCGCATGATATTTTTGTGAGAGACAATAAATTATACACTTCAGAAATATATGCAGGACAGTTTTGTATTTATGATATTGAAGACAAATCCAATCCTGTTCTTCAAGGCTGTCAGCAAACGGAATTTCAATTTACGCATAATGCATGGTTATCTGATGACAATAACTATTTATTTACAACAGACGAAAGAGAAAATGCCTCTGTTGGATCTTATGATGTTTCTGACCCTACAGATATAAAGGAACTTTTTCAGTTTCGTTCTTTACAGACCATTGGACAAGGAACTATTCCTCACAATGTTCATGTATTTAATGATTATCTAATCATTTCTTATTACACTGATGGTTGCATCATTGTTGATGCTTCAAAACCAGACAATTTAGTGGAAGTAGGTAACTTTGACACTTATCTAAACCAATCATTTGGGTTTAATGGGGTATGGGGTGCTTATCCTTTTTTGCCTTCCAGTAAAATTTTAGTTACAGACAGAGATAATGGATTATATGTTCTTACACCAAATTATCAAAGAGCAGCATTTTTAGAAGGAACGATTACAGACGCCTCAAGTGGTCAAACCATAAATAATGCAAGCATTGAAATTATCGACTTTGAGCGAAGTGCAGATACAGATGCATTTGGTTATTATAAATTAGGCTACCCAGAAGGTGGAACTGTTTTGGTAAATGTAGCGGCTCAGACTTATGAATCAAAAAATGTATCTGCTGAACTGATACAAGGAGAACTAACTATTCTAGATGTAGAACTCACTCCCCTACTCCCAATTTCATTTACAGGAACCGTTTTAGATTTTGATTCACAAGCACCAATTCCTTTTGCAAAATATAAATTTGAAGATGATAACTTTACTTACGAAGGCGAAGCTGATGAAAATGGTGTATTCACAATTCCTGAAATTTTTGAAGGAAACTATAATTCATACATAGGTAAGTGGGGACATGAAGAATTAGCCAATCAATCGAATGTCGTTTCCATCAATACAAACAATGAAATCTACTTGCTTAAAAAAGGATACGTAGATTTTTTCAATTTAGATCATGCTTGGGAATCCGGAGGAGAATCATTTTCTGGAGCTTGGGAATTAGGTATTCCAATCCATTATCCTTTTGACGGCTTTAATTTAAATCTAGATATTGTACCTAGTGAAGATTCTCCCAATGATCTTGGCAACTCCTGTTTCTTAACAGAGAACAATACCGATCCACCACAAGGAAACATTTTTGGTAGAGTATTATTGTCTTCACCTGCAATGGAGATGTCTACTTGGAAGAACCCTACTCTTTCATTTGATTATTGGTTTTTTAATACGACTAGCCCATTATTTGGTTTTCCTGAAATAGGAACTTCATTTATGGAGTTTAGTGTTTCGAACGGTGCTGAAACTGTTGATCTTTTTAAAATAAGCATCGATGAATTAGGTACTGTAGCTTGGAAAGAATATAAAACAGCGCTAAAAGGCTTAATTGACATAAGCGATGAAATGAAAATCCACATCTTAGTCCGAACAGAAATTGGAGACGAAATTACAGAAGGATTGGTCGACAATTTTAAAGCTTGGGACGCTGGCCTAGTTTCCACAAATGATCCATTGGCTATTGAACTAGAAGTATACCCAAATCCTAGTAATGATTACATTAACATATTCGGATTAGAAACTTTATCAGGGAATCATGAGTATTCTATTTTTAATTCAACTGGTCGTATTGTTAAAACTGGAAACTTGATAAGCCAAGATCAACTAATTGATCTAAATGCATTAGCAAAAGGAATGTATTTATTGAGGATAGAAGAAAAAGAGAAAGGAGAAAGCTTTACAAAAAAGTTTACAAAACTATAGTGGACAAAAACATTAAGTTTACCTAGTTTCAAATTTAAATTTGATCTAGGTAAACTTAATTTATTAAAGGTTTTAAATAATCTTCATTTTATTGAAAGTCTTCATCACATCTTTGACATGATTAGCAGAATTTTTCAATAATTTCATTTCTGATTTATTCAACTTTAATTTTAATATTTCTTCAATACCATTCTTACCCAATTTCACTGGTACACCTAGGTACATGTTTTTAATTCCGTATTGACCAGTTAACCAAGCACAACAAGGAAAAATTCTTCCTTCGTCTTTGATGATTGACTCAACCATTTGTGCAGCTGCCGCACCAGGAGCATACCAAGCAGAAGTACCCATTAATTTAACAAGCTCTCCACCTCCTTTTTTAGTTCTGTTTACGATTGCTTTCAATTTGGCGGCAGTGATCATCTCTGTAACTGGGATACCTGCAACAGTAGTGTACCTTGGAAGTGGGACCATTGTATCACCGTGCCCCCCCATAAGGATTGCAGAAATGTCTTTAGGAGAAACTTTAAGTTCTGTAGCTAAAAATGCTCTGTATCTCGCAGTATCTAAAATTCCTGCCATACCAAAAACTTTATTTGGTTCAGAACCAGATGCTTTAAAAGCAGCATAAGTCATTACATCAAGAGGATTTGATACAACAATGATGATTGCTTTTTTAGAATACTTTCTAATTGATTTTGTTACTGATACTACAATATTAGCATTAGTAGAAATAAGATCATCTCTACTCATCCCTGGCTTTCTAGGAATACCTGCAGTGATCACAACGATATCTGACCCTTTGGTATCTTTATAGTCATCTGTTCCGGTTAATTTAGTGCTGTAATAGTCAATAGGTGCTTGTTGCCAAGAATCTAATGCCTTACCTTTTGCAAAGTTGCCTCTGATATCTAAAAGAACTACTTCATTAACGATATCTTTGTGGGCAAGTACATTTGCTACAGTGGCACCAACATTTCCAGCGCCTACTACGGTTACTTTGCTCATTGAGAATTTTTTTTTATTAAAAGATTAAATAATTGAATTTTGCACCGCAAAAATACTTTTTTTATTATAGCATACAACTCAATTTTGTTTTAAATGCTTATAATATGCTTGTTTGATGCGGTGTGGGTTGACCCCAAAATAAAATTGTAGGAAGGCATATAAATTTGCACATTGAACTTTTAGGTAAGCATTTTGATCGTATTTTCTTGCTGAAACTAAAACACTTTTTCTAAAAATCTTATACTTTGTCTTTTTGCGAGCTCTTCTGATCAGATCAAAATCTTCCATAATGACAAACTGTTCATCAAAACCATCGAGCTCTTCAAAGAAATCTTTTTTAATGAAAATCGTTTGATCTCCTCCTCTCATCATCAAGAGATCAAATCGTGTAAAAAACGAGTTTATTTTTAAACGGATGTCATTTGCATTAAAACGAAATCTATAGCCACCAATTGAACTTCCTTCTTGTGTAGCTTTTAAAATATCTTGAATGCAAGTCAAAGGAGGTTGGCTATCTGCGTGAATAAAATAATAAACATCGCCTTCTGCAATTCGGACTGCATTGTTCATCTGTTTCGCCCTGCCTTTTTCTGATTCAATCCATTTTACATCAAATTGTTCAGCAATGGATTTTGTAGCATCAATGCTACCACCGTCAGAAACTATGATTTCATAAAGTTCTTTTTCCTTTAATTCACTTAAATGATTCAAAAGTTTTTCAAGACAAAACTCTTCATTACAGGTCGGAATAATGATACTTATTTTCATTAAAAAGCTTCTCCAAATGTAAAGTAAAATTGCAATCCATCTTTTCCATATCCAAAATCAATTCTCAAATTGACCTTTTGTTTTTTATCTAAAGCATACCTTAGACCAGCTCCAATTGCCGGTAAGGCCTCATTAGGATCAAATCCTTTCTCGTGACTATGGATACCACCAATATTTGCAAAGACAACAGCCCCAAAATTCTTTTTTAAAACGATTCGATATTCCATTTGAAGGCCAAAGGCAGCATCATCGCGATAGGATCCTCTGAGGTAACCCCTCGATTGTTTTCCGCCACCGAAGAGAGCTAATTCATAAAATGGAGCTTCGCCATATACTATTTTCGTGTAAGCATTAAGAGCTAGGACATTATTTTTGATGGGAATATATTTGCTTGTAGAAAATTCGAAAAATGTAAAATCGTAATCACTTCCTAATGCTTTCGCATTAAAAAAGTATCGCATTTCTAAAAGAGAACCCTTTGTAGGAAAATTTATATGATCTCTCTTATCTAAAATTAATAACGGTCCAATGCCTAAGGTAAGACCACCTTCTTTTCCTAAAACATCTTCAAATTTTAGGGCTCCTTCTTCATCAAAGCCTAATCCATTAAAAGCATCAAGTCTAAAATTTATACCTAAGTATAAATCTTTTTTAAATTTATGAAGATAATCAGTTTCAATCCTTGGAAACTTAACGGAATAAGATTCAAGTGCGGTTCGATTTTCTATTCCAATCCCTTGATAAGGGTAAATGTAATCGTAGTATCCAAATTCGCCTTTAATCCAGATCTTATCTTCTTTAAAATAGAGATTATAAGGAAAATAAATAAGAAGTTGTTTGTTAAGCGTGTAAACCAAACCTGCGCTAATGGAAGATACTTTTTCGGAAACAATTTGTTGTTGCCATTTAAAAGAACACCTTGCGACACCACCGAAGCCTAATTTTGTTTCTGGCAAATAGAAAGCAACAGGTAAGGCTATGAAGGATTTTTCTTTCGTAAGCTTTACTTCTTGCGCGTTCAATTTAAAGTTAGCGCAGATAAGTATTAGGCAAAACCATGTTAATTTCACCTTGGTATTAACATTTTGGCTATGAATCTTACTTTGGAAACTATGACGCATAATTGTCAAATTATGAATAATTATGCTGTTAACGTACTACTTTTATATTGAATACTATTTAAAGTAATATTTGAGTGCTAAAGGACAATTATAAGTCTAAATAATTCTTATTTTAGCATTTAAAAATTGAAGTATGATTAAAATTATATCTACACTCTTATGTTCTCTTTTCCTTTGCAGTGCTTCTGGCCAAATGCCTGATGTATGGTGCACTATGACTGCAGAAGAAGGAGATTTGCAGATTGAAATGACTAAAAAGGCGAAAAAGGCCTACGAAAATGGGGAAGTTTTAAAATCTGGAGAAATAACTTGGGTTCCAGTTAAGTTTCACATTATGGCTATGTCTAATGGAATTGGAGGGATTTCTGAAATTGAAATCTTTGAACAACTAGTAAAATGGAATGAGTTTTATTTAGATCAAGAGATTCAATTTTACATAGATGGTCCCACCTTCAATAGAATCGAAAACACGGCAGCTTATGAAGACCCAAGAGGGACTGCAGGCTCTTTTCAATTGCAAAATGCTAAAAATCAATTTTTCGGAAGGATGAATATATTCATTCCATTAAATTCTGGTGATATTTCAGGAGTTGGTACTTCTGCTGGTTATTATTCTCCGCAAGGAGATTGGATTGTTGTTAGAAAAAATGAGATTGCTAATAGCTCTGAGACCATAATTCATGAAGCAGGCCATTTCTTTTCATTGTCTCATGTTTTTAGAGGATGGGATTTTGAACCATATGAAGAAGCTGTACATGGAAATCCAGCACCTGCATTTTCTCCAGGTCAATTGAGAACAGAAAACCAAGACAGACAAGGAAACTGCGCAAATTGTAGTTTTGCAGGCGATATGCTTTGTGATACGAATCCAGATTACTTATTGAGCCAGAATTATTCAAGTGGTAATTGTGATTATAATGGATCCATCATGGATCCTTGTGGTGTTGTTGTTGAACCGCCTAAAGAAAATGTGATGTCTTATTTCTTTGGTTGTGATCAAGTATTTTCTGAGCAACAAAAAGGATTAATCTCAGCTAATCTTAATGAAAGAAGACAAGGAGGTTCTATCAATAAAAATCTAGAACCAGACAGAATTGCTGTTGTTGAATCTGGATTAACTGTAGTCTCACCTTTAGAAGGAGAAGTATTAGCTTTTAATAACATTGCCCATTTGGACTGGGAAGATGTACCTGGAGCAACTAAATATGTTGTTGATGTCGATAAATTTTCAAGTTTTAATGTTCAAAACGAAAGATTTATTGTTGATTATTCAGGACTTACTTTATCTGATTTAAATGCCGATGATGTTTATTATTGGAGAGTATATCCTTTTAACTCTACTTCAACTGGTGCAGGATGGTCTTCTACAAATTCATTTACAACTGGAGATGGAACTACTGCAGTAGAAAGTATTGCTGCTTTAGACACATGGACTTTATCACCCAATCCAATGACTATTGATTCTGATGTTTTAGTTACACTAAGAGCAAAGTCAACTTTTAATGGTTTAATCAGTGTCAAAGACATAACAGGTAAAACAATGTCACAAACAATGGAAACATTAGGAGTTGGTGATAATACGATAAAAATAAATACAGCTGACTTACAAAATGGTATTTACATAGTAAGTATTACTTCTGGAGATTCAGTAAGTACTAAAAAATTAATTGTCAACAAATAGCATTTTTGTTTTTATTTGATAAAAAAGCCAGGCTAAAAGAAAGTTTAGCCTGGCTTTTTTTATCTTTAATCATAGGGATCACTTTCATAATTCAAAACCAATTATTTAACATCCTTATTATGCCTAAGCTAACCTTTCTTTGCTTTTTTCTTTTACTATCTCCAAACTTATTAGCTCAATCAATTAAGACATGGTCTTGTGGCATGAGCCAGACTGATCAAGAATTGTTAGCAAAACGAACACTGGAATCAAAACGAACATATGAACAAGGCCTTACAAGTTCAAGAACTGAAACAACATGGGTTCCTGTAAAATTTCATTTAGTTTCAAGAACAAATGGAACTGGTGCTATTTCTGAAATTGATGTCTTCGAAAATCTATGCACACTAAATGATTACTATTTTGATCAAGATATCCAATTTTATATAGGAGATGGAGAATTTAATTACATTTTAAATTCTAATGCTTATGAGTCTGGTATAGGCACAGCTGCCAATTTGCTTTTCGACCAAGCTAAAAGTGAATATCCAGGAATGCTCCATATTTTCATACTTAATAACTATGCGGATGGTGCTGTTTTTAATACTGACTTTGGAGGATTTTATTCCATTTCAGATGATCACATATTACTTGAAATTGAATTTGTCCGAGATGATAAATATACGATCGCCCATCAAGTTGGCCATTATTTCTCACTGCTCCATACACACCATGGATGGACAGCTTTTGGCTATGACATAGATAAATTTGGCCAACAATGTCCAGAGATTTTACCTGGAGGACTGGTAGCTGAGAAACAAGCTAGGGAAGGTGATTGTAAAAATTGTGATGAAACGGGTGATTTTTTATGCGATACAAATCCTGATTATTTTTTCTTTAAATATTATGATCATGATAATTGTGAATATTTGGAAGATGTCTTAGATCCTTGTGGTGAATTGGTTGTACCGCCAACTGATAATCTAATGGCGTATTATGGTTCCTGCGAACTTAGTTTCACAGAAGAACAAAAAGGATTAATTGAAGCAAGTCTATTTAATAGAAGAAAAACAGGGAGCATTAATCCGGAATTTAATCCAACAGAAGTAGAGCAAATCACTGGAGAAGTAACTATTATTTCTCCACTTGAATCAGAAGTTTTAGATCATAATGATGTGGTTAAATTAAAATGGGAAGAAGTAACTGGTGCCAGCAGATACATTATAGATGTAGACATTGTATCAACTTTTAATGTCCTTCCAGAAAGATATTTTTCTGAATCTCCTCGCATTACGATTACAGATCTAAATCCAAATAAAGATTATTACTGGAAGGTGTTTCCGTATAATGAAACTTATACTTGCCATACTTGGTCCGATACTTTCTCATTTACAAGTGGAGATGGACTGACAAATACTAGCGACCTTTTCTCTAACAAAGACTGGTCAATACATCCAAATCCAATTTCATTCGAAAAAGAAATTACTTTAATTATAAATTCCACGAAGACCATAAAAGCTGAATTCCAAATTTTTGACCTATTAGGAAAAGAAATGAATAACAAAACGGTGACTTTAATAGCAGGAAATAATACAATTAAAATGGGTCTCGAAAGTTTGGAAAGTGGAACCTATATGATCTCTTACAAAATTGATCAAAAATCTTCTTCCAAGAAACTAATTGTAAATAAATAAGTATACTTATTTTTAAAACAATCTACATTTTAGTCAGAGCTGCTTCTCTTAGAAACAGCTCTTTCTTTTTTAGGTGGAGCTTATCTCAAAATCAAGAGATGAGAAAATTATCCAGCTAGAGAGAAATTGTTAATTATTCCTCTCTGGTTGCTAATTTTACAATTAAAAGGTTTAAAATCAATATTAAGACAAAAAAAGGCCTAGCTAATGAATATTAGACAGGCTTTTTTATCTTTGTGGCTTAATAGAAAATTATGAATTTACACGAGTATCAAGCCAAAGAATTATTAGCAAGTTTTGGAGTAGCCATTCAGAAAGGCCATATGGCCGAAAGTCTTGAAGAAGCAAAAGCTGCTTATGAAAAGATAAGAGAGGAAAGTGGCGCAGACGTTGCCATCGTGAAAGCTCAAATCCATGCAGGTGGTAGAGGTAAAGGAGGTGGTGTCAAATTGGTTAAAAACATGGATGAGCTTGTGGAACAAAGTGGCAACATTCTAGGAATGATGCTTAAAACGCCTCAAACTCCAGGAGGTATGGATGGCGAAGGTAAACTTGTGAGAAAGATATTGGTAGCGGAAGACGCTTATGCTCCTGATTTTGACTCTTGTAAAGAATTCTATGTCTCAGTCTTAATGGATAGAGAAAAGAAATGCAATGTCATAGTATATTCTACGGAAGGTGGAATGGACATCGAAAAAGTTGCAGAAGAGACTCCGCACTTGGTTCATAAAGAACATGTTGATCCTAACGTTGGACTACAAGGCTTTCAATTAAGAAAAATTGCTTTCAATCTAGGCTTGAGCGGTCAATCTTTTAAAGAAATGACCAAATTCATTTCTAAACTATATACAGCTTTCGTTAAGTCTGATGCCTCTTTATTTGAAATTAACCCCTGTTTATTAACAGGAGATGAAAGAGTAATCGCTGTAGATAGTAAAGTATCTATTGATGATAATGCATTATTTAGACATCCAGATTTAGCTGCATTGAGAGATCCAGAGGAAGAGGATCCCACTGAAGTGGAAGCAAAATCATTCGGATTGAACTATGTTAATTTGGATGGAAATGTTGGCTGTATGGTAAATGGGGCAGGTTTAGCAATGGCTACCATGGATATCATTAAGCTGTCTGGAGGAGAACCAGCTAACTTTTTAGATGTAGGAGGAACAGCTGATGCAAAAAGAGTAGAACAAGCTTTTAGAATTATTCTAAGAGATCCTAAAGTAAAAGCTATATTAATCAATATATTCGGTGGAATCGTAAGGTGTGATCGTGTAGCTCAAGGAGTCGTGGATGCTTATAAGAATATGGGTGATGAAATTAAAGTGCCCATCATTGTAAGACTGCAAGGAACTAATGCAGACATTGCAAAGGATATTATCGACAACTCTGGTTTAGAGGTCCATTCCGCAACTTTATTGCAAGAGGCGGCTGATCTTGTGAAAAGTGTGCTTGCAGTGTAATAGTGAACTGCTATACCTTATTACAACTTAATCAATTTATTAGGCGCTTTGTCAGCCTAAATGCCCCTGAAGGGATTTGGATAACGGCTGAAATAGGCCAAATTAACCAATCAAAAGGGCACCACTACCTAGAACTTATTCAAAAAGCAGAAGAATCAGATCAATTGCTTGCAAGATCTCAGGCTGCTTTGTGGGCAAAAAGCTATGAACAGATTCAAGCCAAAAAGAAAACTGCTATCAAAGAGCTCTTAAAGGAAGGTCTCGAAGTAAAATTGAAAGTAAAAATTGATTTTCATGAGACTTTTGGGCTTAAACTATTTATAGAAGATATAGATGAGAATTATACTTATGGCAAAATGGCCATTAAGAAAACTGAAATTCTAAATCGTCTTAAAAAAGAGAAGCTCCTTGACCTAAACAAAACAACGCATTTAGATCCTCCAATCAAAAAGATAGCGGTAATAAGCTCATCTACCGCTGCAGGATATGAGGATTTCATAAATCATCTCGAGAATAATGTATATGCTTATCAATTTAAGGTCTTGCTTTTTTCTACTGCAGTTCAAGGCCTAGGCATTGAACAAGGGTTTTTAGACGCCTTTGAAGACATAAGCATTTATGACGATTTTGATTGTGTAGCAATTATCCGGGGTGGTGGATCTAAAATTGATTTGGCGGGCTTTGACAATTACGAAGTATGCAAGGCTGCTGCGAAGTGTAAATTTCCAGTTTTGGTAGGAATTGGTCATGAAATTGATGAAACCCTTCTTGATTTAGTTGCTCATTCTTCTTTAAAAACACCCACCGCACTTGCTGATTGTATCATTAATTTAAACTTAGCTTTCGAATCTCAAGTCCAAAATTTAGGTTTAGATATTCAAGCCAGCGCAAAGCACTTAATTGCAAACAATCGATTAGCTCTAAACACTCTTTTACTTAATATTATTGGTGATGCTAATAATTACTTGAGAAGCCAAAAAGATGGCTTAGACCTATTGCTTTCTAAAATTGAATACATGAGTAAGCAAGCTTTTATGAACGAAACAAAGTCACTTAAGCACATTGAAGAGACTATAAAAATTTTAGATATAGAAAATACTTTAAAACGTGGATTTAGCATCACAAGATTGAATGAGAAAGCAATAGAAAGTGCAAAAAATCTAAAAGAAGGAAATGTCCTCACCACAACATTTTGGGATGGTGAAATTGAATCCATTGTAAGAAAATAAAATCATGGCTAAAAAAAAGGGTAAAGATCTCAACTATAAAGATGCCATCTCTGAGCTGCAAAACATACTTGCAAAATTGCAAGATGAAGAAACCTCTATAGATGACCTAGTTAAGGAAGTAAAAAGAGCTCAAGAACTTGTAAAGTACTGTAAAGACGTGCTTAGAAGCACAGAAACTGATTTAGAAAAGATACTAGGAGAATAAAAAACGCTCCGCCTGCAATCTAATTACTCTCTCGATAAATAGTGCAAGGGAGCGCCAACAAAAACTAGAGTCTAACCCAAGAAAGTGATTAGAGTAGAATTTCTACATCTCAAAAGTAAACTAATTAACTTATTTAACAAAAAAAAATTAATTGCTTAACCTTTAGCTTTTGATGAATTTCTTTTCTTTTATTTTGGCTTTTTTACCCGTTACATTTCTTAAGTAATAAAGCTTTGCTCTTCTTACCTTTCCACGTTTGAGTATTTGAATTTCTGCGATTGCTGGGCAAATGAAAGGGAAAATTCTTTCAACCCCTACTCCATTAGATATTTTTCTAACAGTGAAGGTCTTAGTGGAGCCTGATCCATTGATTTGGATTACATTGCCTCTGAAGTTTTGGATTCTCTCCTTATTTCCTTCAACAATTTTATAACTCACGACAATGTTGTCTCCTGGTTTAAAAGGAGGAAAATTTGTCTTTGGTGTCATTTGCTCGTGAACAAATTTAATGGCATCCATCTTTTTAATCTTTATCTGGTTCAAAAGTGGCGCAAATATAAGCATTATTACCGTAATCTGCCACTTTTAATATTTACATCTTAATATTTAATAATATATGCTCTAAATCAACGAATTAAGGTCACGTATCCCTTTTCTTCAATGGCTTCACCTCTTGGATCTTCGTAATTGACTAAAGAAAGATAGACTCCATTAGGCAAGGATTTACCTGAATTATTCTTTTTACCATTCCATCCTTCAAATGGATCTTCCGTTTGGAAGACGATCTCTCCCCATTTATCCCATATAATCATTTCAAAGTTTTTGACATCAGAAAGGGTTCCTACACCTATAAAAACATCATTTTTAGTATCATTATTTGGCGTAAATGCATTAGGCAGAAAATAACTTGCTATGGGTACCACATCCAATGATGCAAAAGCTGTGTCTTGACAACCATTTTCATGTGTTACGATCAATATTATCTCTTGAATTCCAGTATCTCTGAACGTATAAGTTGGGTTTTGGTCCCTTGAAGCACTTTGACCAATAAATTCCCATTGCCATCTATCTGCAAGTTCTGATTGATCTGTAAATTCTACAGTAGCATTAATGGTTGTAATTTCTTGAGGGCTATAAGTAAATGCTGCTTTAGGCCCTTCTTTTATGGTAATCCAGTTTGGAAATTCTTTTCCAACCACACAATCGAAAGGGGTTACAATTTTCAAGGAAACCGAATAAGTCCCTGGTTCATCGTAAAGATGTAAAGGACTCAAAACAGTATCTGCAGAACCATCCCCAAAATTCCAAAGTATTTCATAACTATCGTCAATAGGGCTTGTCAGATTATTAAATTGAACTTCTCCTGGAGTACAACCTAAAAAAGAACTAGGTTGAACGATTACATCAGTTGGAGCTGGCGACCAATTTATTGATTGAGAATACTCATCTTCACAACCATTAACATCTCTTACTCTTAGCGTGATGTTCTTAACACCTGGTTGATCATAAGAATGTTTCGGATTTTCAGTTTCAGAAGTAGCACCATCTCCAAAATCCCATAGCCAATTTGAAATGATGGGAGCCCCAGTCATTGAAGCATCGCTAAAACTAACTGGTCCAACAACACAAGTATCGTAATCAAAACCAAAATTAGCGCTGATAGGAGGAAATACATTCACTTCTATGAAAGCCGTATCACCACATTCTAAGCCAGGATTAATAAACAATCCACCTGTATAAGTACCAAAATCTGGAAAATCTACGGTTGCATCCCAAGTAGTAATTTGCAAGTTTTCGTCTCCGAGATCAAATTCCCAATAAAAATCTGTAATGTTATCCCTATCGAAACTTTGGTTTTTAAAAAACACTTCCGTTTCACCACATGAGTTTACAATAAACTGCCCTACCCCAGCTGTAGCATCTTCCACCAAATCTACTTGAACCAAAGGATCACAAGTTGTAACGTTAAATTGAAAATCCCTTTTCACAGTACTTAAGAGCTCTCCATTTCTAAACTCACTGACACATACACCTACAACGTATTGTCCATTTATTGTAGGGACACCTGTGATGATTCCAGTGTTGGGATCTATCGATATTGTCGGATCTCCAACAACGGGTTGAATTGGAGTAAAAGTAGGAAGTATAAAATTTACATTCGCGTATGGAGGTGGAGTTTCTGGATCTGGAGCAACTCCATTAGGATCTGATCCTTGACCACCATTACCTCCAGTTCCCGCAAGACCACCACCTATAAAAGGTGCACAAAATTCATAAACCAATTGATCACCGTCTAAATCAAAGGCCGAGTGATCAAAATTTAATGCTTCATTTCCACAAATAACAATAGGAGGAAAAGCATTAAAAATTGGTGATGAATTACAAACTGCCTGTGCTGCAGGAACTAAATCTATGGTATAAGTAGCACCTGTTCCTCCTGGATCAAATATATTGTTTATCGTATTATTTCTACAGCATCTTTGATAAGAAACTGTGTAAGTTGTATCTAAAGTGCTCGGTAAATTTGCGTTAAAAAAATATCTTCCTCTTTGTACACATACATTTTGAGGTATTTCCACACAAGGGTTATTATCTAAAGTTGGTTCTATCTCATCGATTAGAGGTGCATCTAGGTTTACAACATCTATTACTTCCCCTTGACTAAAAATTGTTACCGTCCCTGTAGTAAAAGACCCAGGAGCAGAATCAAAGTTTGCCCCTTGCCCTTGACAATCACGATAGATATACATGGTAAAAGTGTAATCACCTCCCCCATTGCATACATAAGTAATTTCTCCTCCGATAATGTGTGCTGCCCATGAGCTTTGGTATCCAATTAGACTTAAGACAAACAAAAAAATTATCCTGAAATAGCTGGTCTCCATTATTGTGGATTTGTGTGTTATGTATATTCCCTTAAATATATCTCTAATAGCCTATAAAATGGCAAATAAAAGTACTTAATACTATAAAGTATTTGACATATAAGGCATTATGAGAATTTTAAGAACAATAGAAATGCTTGCCTTCAAATATAACATTTTATCAATAAACCGAGCTTATAGCCAGAAGGCAATTCTCACCAATTATCAATTGGTAGATACAGAGAAAAAGAGGTTATTATTATTAATTTAGGCAAAACAAGATTAGAATGCCCCCATTATCGAATTAAAGTAGCGTATTCTTTTATTTCAAATTTTCTTCCTCTTGGGTCGGTGTATCTGACATAAGCTACGTAAACTCCGTTTGGTTCTTCTCTTCCGACATTGTTCTTTTTTCCATTCCATCCTTCAAAAGGATCTTTCGTTTGAAAAATAAGTTCTCCCCAGCGGTCCCAAATAATCATCTCATAGTCCAAAAGATCTGCTAATGTTCCTACTCCTTGAAAAACATCATTTTTTGTATCGTTGTTAGGTGTAAAAGCATTTGGTAAAAAGAAATTTACAATAGGCTCTACATCAATCAATGCAAAGGCTGTATCTTGACATCCGTTTTCGTGGGTGACCAAAAGTACTATTTCTTGTAAACCTGTATCCCTAAAAGTAAAGCTTGGATTAACATCTCTTGATGCACCTTGATTTCCAAACTGCCACTGCCAGCGATCAGCTAAGATGGATTGGTCAAAAAAAGAAACCGTAGGATTTATGCTGCTTACGCTCGTCGGTGAAAATGTAAAGTTAGCCGTTGGGCCTTCTTTTATGCTTATCCACTCTGAAAATTCTCTTCCAGCTCGACAGCCAAAAGGCGATGTAATCCTCAAGCTGACGGAGTACGTGCCAGGTGTTTCATAAACATGTGTAGGGCTTATTTCTGTGGAAAAAGTCCCGTCTCCAAATTCCCATCGGATATCATAGGTGCTGTCTATAGGGGTTGATAAATTGTTAAAAACGACTTCACCAGGTGTACAGCCAATGAATGAACTAGGTTGGACTATAATTTGATTTGGAACTGGAGCATAAACAAATGTGGTATCAATTTCATCTTCACACCCGTTAGTATCTGTTACTTTGAGAGTAACCACCTTTGTACCTGGCGTGGTAAAAGTATGTTTCGGGTTTTGAGTTGGTGAGATTTCTCCATCACCAAAATCCCAATCCCAATTAGTAATTTCTGGTGCACCAGTAAAAGAAAAATCTGTAAAACTTACAGGCCCTGCTATACAGGTATCATAGTCTACGTCATATTCGGCCGTAATAGCAGGATAAACATTCACAAAAATATCTGCAGTGTCTCCACATTCTGTACCTGGATTTAAGTATAAATTCCCTTTGTATAAACCAGTATCTGGAAATACAACTGTCGCATCCCATTCATCAATAATTAAAAGATCGCCTAAAATGTCAAATTCCCATGAGAATTGAGTTATGTTGCTCCGATCAAAGCTTTCATTTTTAAAGAATATCTCTGTTTCTCCGCAACTGTTGATAACAAATTCTCTATCCCCAATTATCACATCTTCCAAAATATCAGCTTTTACTAAAGGATCACAAGTAGTTACATTAAATTGAAAATCTCTTTTGACCACACTGAGCAATTCTCCATTCCTAAATTCCGTAACACATACTCCTACAACAAATTGCCCATTTATGTTTGGGGTTCCTGA
The DNA here is from genome assembly GCA_937941095.1 of uncultured Saprospiraceae bacterium. Taxonomy (GTDB): domain Bacteria; phylum Bacteroidota; class Bacteroidia; order Chitinophagales; family Saprospiraceae; genus JALZVN01. The sequence continues at coordinate 101,723 of CALDYJ010000016.1, forward strand.
GATCACACCTGTATTAGGATCTATGACAACTACAGGATCACCAGCGACAGGGCGAAAAGGGTTAAATTCAGGACCTATGAAAACAACATCGGCGTAAGGTGGTGGTGTCTCAGGATTTGGAGCCACCCCATTTGGATCTGAAGCATCTCCAGGTACACCTTGACCAGAACCTGCTAATCCGCCACCTACAAATGGTGAACAAAATTCGTAAACCAATTGGTCTCCATCCATATCAGTCGCACCATGATCAAAAATGAAAGGAACTCCAGAACAAATGACGATTGGAGGAAAGGCATCAAAAGTTGGCGAAGAATTGCATAATTCTCTAGCTCTTGGAATAAGTTCTATGGTGTAAGTCGCTCCAGTGCCTCCTGGATCACGAATGTTATTAATGGTATTGTTTCTACAACAACGTTGATAAGAAACAGTATATGAATCTGGGGAATCCGGCAAAGTAGCACTAAAAGTATACCTCGCTCGCTCTACACATACATCATCTGGAATCTCAACGCAAGGATTATCAATGTTTGGTTCTATTGCATCTTCAACCGGTGGGGCAAGGTTAACACTTTCGACAACGCTTCCATTTCTGAATAAAGTAACAGTCCCAACTAATGAACCAGGGGTTGAATCAAATTCTGCTCCATCTCCTTTGCAATCTCTATAAATAAACATGGTAAAGGTATATTCACCATTACCATTACATACATAGGTCACTTCTCCTCCAATGATGTGTCTTGCCTCTAACTTAATTGAGAATATCAGTAAACAGGATAAAATGAAAAGTAGCTTAAAATAGTTAAATTTCATATACAAATACGGAAATTAAAAAATTGTTAAAATTTTTAACAAAAAATCAAATTATTCTTTAAATATACTCGTTTATAATAACATTATAAGTGGCGACCGTAGTATGTATGGTATATAAACAGACATTTAAACGCATAAATAAGACACACACACTGCAATGTTGGATATTGATTTTATAGAAAAAACAATTTACACCTTAAGTATAGGTGGTACTATTTTATTCCCCACAGATACGATTTGGGGAATTGGTTGCGATGCAACAAATGAAGAAGCTGTAAAAAAGATTTATGCCATAAAGAACAGGCCTAAAGATAAGCCGCTCATCATTTTAGCAAGCTCCACAAGCATGGTAAAGCAATACGTCAAGCAAGTCCATCCAAAAATTGAAACTTTATTAATGCATCACCAGAGACCCTTGACAGTTATTTACGAAAATGCCAAGAATCTTCCTAAGCCATTGGTGTCAAAGGATAATTCTATCGGTATCCGAATACCTCAAGACGAATTCTGCCGTACTTTAATTCAAAAATTTGGTAAACCATTGGTTGCTACTTCCGCAAATGTAAGCGATCATCCCTTTCCAAAATCTTTTGGCGAAATACAATCTAATATTCTTAAAGGAGTTGATCACATTGTGCCTTATCGACAAAATGTTGAAAGCAAATCAGAACCTTCAGTCATAATAAGGTTGAGCCAAAAAGGTGAATTGGAATTTCTAAGAGAATAAAAAGCTGACAATTCTATTTTATATTTGCCTTTATGAGATGCAAAATTTTCTATAATGAAACAAATGTAATCGCTCCTGAAGGTAAAATGACCTTCTTTGATGATTTCTATATTGATTATAAAGTCGAAAATCTAAATCAGAATGCTAAGATTTATACAGCTTACATCCATCCTAAAAAAGACATTCACCTCAATCGATTAGAATTTTTTATTCCTCATGAATACCTTCCAAGCGATCAGTTGTTTTGTAATGGTTATCAAACTTGGTCTGAATCTTACCTTCTAAATCCATCTCAAGAAGTTCCAAAATTAAAATCTTTTGCCCGTTCATTTTTTAAATATTATGGTGATGCGCAATTTGATGTTACTGAAAATGCAAACTTATATTCTTGGACTTATGGTTACGTCAAAAATGGATCACAAATAAAACTAATCGGCTCTTTAGACGAAAAATCCAGTTTTACATTTATAGATTACAAGGTGCTGCGTAAAGGAATTGTTGTATCCGCACTTTGTGATGGGATGTTATTGACTCATTCGTTTCCTGTATTAAAATTATTCATCGGAGAAGGGAGAGAAAAAGTAGTCTTCGATCAATACTTTAATAAAATTGAGCGCATAAGGCCACTAAAAGAAAGAACATTGGGTTGGTGCAGTTGGTATAAGTATTTCAACAAAATAACACCAGACATCTTGATGACAGAATTGGATGCTTTTAAAAAATCCACTCGGCTTATAAAGAAAGCTTCTGCACCAATTTGTTTTCAAATCGATGATGGCTTTCAAAAAGAAACGGGTGATTGGTTGGATATGAAAGATTCTTTTAAAGGACAAATGCCAAAGCTTGCTTCTTCTATCCGAAAAGCTGGTCTAATTCCTGGAATTTGGATTGCACCTTTAGTATGTAGTAGGAACTCGAAAGTCTTTAAAAACCATAAAGATTGGCTCTTAAAAGACAATAACGATAAAGCAATCAAAGTAGGATATAACCCAATGTGGGGTGGTAATTATTATGCCTTAGACATTTACAACAAAGCAGTAAGAGATTACCTCACTCAAGTATTTTTTACCTATTTGAACAAATGGCATTTTGATTTTATAAAAATCGACTTTCTATTTGCAGCATGCATTTTACCGAGGCTTGATAAAAACCGTGCGCAACAAATGGCTTTTGCATTGAATTTTATTCACGAACAAACTAAAGGCAAAAAGATATTAGCTTGTGGCTTACCGCTAGGATCAGGTTTTGGGAAAGTAGACTATTGCAGAATTAGTGCAGATGTACACACTAGTTGGGAACATAAACTTTTAAAATTCATTTGCAAAAGAGAGCGTGTTTCTACGATTGCCGCCATTAAAAGCATCCTAAGCAGATGGCATTTAAACAACCAAGTTTTTGTAAATGATCCTGATGTTTTTCTTTTGAGAGAAGACTCAAACAAGTTGAGTAAAAATCAACAATTTACGCTATTACTAGTCAATGTTCTTCTGGGTGGAATGCACTTTACTTCTGACTCCATAGAAAATTATGACAAAGAAACTATTGCTGAATTAAACGGTGCTTTGGCTTTTTCTCAAGCTGAGATATTAGCTGTAGATAAAAGAGGCGAAGACTTTTGGACCATTGATTTTAAAACTGAAAAGTTTAAACACCAAGCAATAATCAATTTGGGCGCTAAAAAACTTGATCTTGGGCTTTTAAAAATGGAAGGCTACTTAGAAGCTTATGAAAGTGTGGTATTGTGAAGGTCTACCTTGGTTGATGGTTGATGGAATTCGGTCAAGCTAACTCAAGGTACAGATACGGGATAAAGGCTCATGGCTAATTTTCACTCAACAAGGGGTGTTCTTCTAATTCCTCAAGTGATCTTAAAATCATTTCATCATCTTGATTTATAGTTTTATAGAAGACTTCATCTGAAAACAATTGTTTTGCTATCCTTGATTTAATTCTTTTTTTGACTTCTTTGATTAATTGAGGTTCCAAATTAACATCAATCTTTCTTTCTGCCATATAAGCCTCGAATTCTTCATATGCATCTTCAGGAAAAGTAAAGTTTGTAATGAAATCTTTTTCACTTAAATCCAAGCTGTTATTTTCGAGGTACCTAAACACAAATCCATTTAGTTGATCATAAATCGGATTCAGTTTCATATCGAGGTAAATAGAATCCAAGGGCATGAAAATATCAGGACTGACGCCTCCTCCAGCAAAAACCTTACGTCCACCTGAAGTAAAATAGGTTGCTGTATCTGTTGGTGAAATGGTTTCCTCACCTGTAAGTTCTCCGGATTCAAGACGTTCAGAAACATGTCTGTGATAATTTTCATTGCCTTCATAATCTCTTTGAATCAACCTACCAGATGGTGTATAATACCTTGCTACAGTTAGACGCAAAGCAGAACCGTCTTTCAATTTGTATTGTTCTTGAACCAATCCTTTGCCATAAGATCTTCTACCTATGATGAGGCCTCTATCCCAATCTTGAATGGCGCCTGCCACGATTTCAGAAGCAGAGGCTGTATTTTCATCAATTAATACAACTACGTCTTCAATTTGGTGTATATTCTTCCCTATAGAAAAATACTCATCTCTTTTTACTGTTCGTCCTTCAGTGTATACTAATAATTGATCTGGATTAGAAAAAAGTTGATTTAACATTTTTATGGCTTCGTTTAGATAACCTCCACCATTTTGTCTTAAATCAATAACAAGGTTTTCCATTTTATCTTCCATCACCATTTTATCTACTCCATCCATAAACTCATCAAAAGTAGTTGCAGAAAACTTGTTGACTTTTATGTAGCCCGTTTTTTCATCCAACATGTAATATGTGTCAACACTGTTTAATGAAATTCTATCTCTTTCAATATTAATCTTCAGCTCTTCCGAAAGGCCTTTTCTTTTTATTCCTAAAGTGACATCTGATCCTTTTTTACCTTTTAATAATTTTACGGCTTCCGAAGTCTTAAAAGAATCTCTTTCAATGTCTACATCATAGACCATCACTACCCTATCACCGGGTAGAATGCCTGCCTTTTCAGAAGGTCCTTCAGGAACGGTTTTAATAATCGCAACCGTATCATCAAGCATTAAATATTCGATGCCTATCCCGACGAAACTTCCTTCTAATTGTTCTCCTGCTTCTTTGACTTCTTCCTTAGTCATATAAACTGTGTGTGGATCTAAATCACCTAAGAGACCAATTATAGCATCCTCAATCATCTCATCACTTGAGATTTTGTCAACGTATTTTGCTTCAATATACCTGATAAGTTCTTCGATTCTTCCTTGGCCAATGGAAGCTTGACCATCTTCATTATTAATGACTATTTTTGTTATTTCAGGGCCTTCATTGAGCCTAGCCCCCATGAGCATGCCTACGATTACACAAAGAGAAAGAAGGAATGGAATCCAAGTATTTATCTTCTTTGATTTTATTTCTCCTGTTTCAGGCATTAAATAGATTATGATAATTTTAAAATTACAAGGATTGAACCAAAACGAAGGACTAATCCTTTAACAAAAAGCCACAAGTTAAGGATATTCAAGCCTTAAAAGTTAAAAGAATAACAATATTATACTTGTATCAGTTTAGAAACAATAAAACTCCAAAAAATATCTTTTGTTCTATTGAAGCATACTAAATTATTGGAATAATTATTGACACTTATGGGTGTTATGCCCTTAAAATCACCAATATTCAAGGGTAAACCTAATTTTTGCAAAAAATGCACTACAAATCGCTACTTTTTTTATTTGTCTTATTGAGCAATACTGCTTTTGCTTTCCAATCGAATCAACAATCATTCATCCCTAAAAAAGAGTATGACGGATTTAGAGTATTAATTGCTAACATTCAAATCATAGAGTCTAATAAAGAAGAACTACTTATCACTTGCCAAGCCGTAAATACTGGAAGAAAACCAGTTGAGCTAGGGACCTTTTCTAAAATACCTCCTTCGCTACTTTTAAAGTTTGAAGAATCTTTTTACCGAAGTTCACTTCGCAGCAAAGAAGAAGAAATAAAAAATCAGCTTTTTGGGAAATCACTTTCACTTCCAATAGGAAAAATTATACGAAACATAAGCTTGACGATAAACTCTGATGAGGACTTATACAAGTCATTAGGTAAGAAGAAACAAAAATACACAAGACATTATCAACCGAAAGTAGACAAGAGCAAACCAAACTTAAACTATAAAACAGCTAATAAGAAAGATAGCAACCTAGCAATCTTCAATAAGAAAAAGGAAAGCGAAGCTAAAATAGTTGAAGTGAAACCTAAGAAAGAAGAAGCTTCTAAAAAGAAGCCTAGGGTTCAGAAAAAAGAAAGCAAAAAAGAGACGAAAGTTGCTGAAGCTAAACCAAAAGTAGAAAATCAAACGAAACCCATTAAAAAGGAATCAACAAATACAAAGGTTAACGAGACTGCTATAGCAAAACAAAAGGCAGCAAAGCCTATTAAAAAGGAAAAGATCGTCGAGACTACACCAAAACCAATTAAGAAGGAAAAAGTAAAAGATTCTAGCCTTCAAAAAAACGAGTCTGCTAAAAAAGAAACTAGTATAGCTCGTACAAATAAAAAAACACAAAAAGAAGCTGAGATCAAAACCACAAAACCGATAGTTTCAGAACCTGCTAAAAAGAATAATTCAATGGCAAGTTCAAAAGCAAAAAAAGAAAAAACAAAATTCAACAAAAAAGAAATTCGTGAAAACGAAGAACAATTCAATAGAGTAGAAAAAAAGAAATTAAAAGAGAAAGATGACAAAGAAGTCCTAGCTATTTTAGGTGTAGAAGAGAAAGAAGAAAAGAAAAAGGAGAAAGTTACTTCTGAGCCAATTAAAAAAAGATCGGGTTCCTTGTTTGGTGAAAAAAACAAAGAAGAATCTTATTCCATTAAAGAGGGAGTCGATGCTTCAAAAAAATCTTATGCTGAAAAAGAAGTTTGTCCAGACATAGTGGTCGATACCATTATAGTAATCAAAAAAACACCTAAATATTTACACATAGAATATACCGTGAGCAACACAGGAAAAGGTCCTGCATACTTACTAGGCCAAACTTCTTCAGACGAAGACAATCTTGCCGTAAGAGCATTCCTTTCTTCATCCGATAATTTAACAAGAGGTTCATTGCCAATTGGTGGTGGCTTTGTAAAAGGAGGACCCAAAGATGGTGTCTTAGAACCAAACGCTAGCATGACAGCTTCGCTTAGGCTGGACATCAAAAAAATGACTCGCTTCACACCATATCTTATTTTAAGTTTAGACCCATTCAATACTTTAACAGAATGCGATAAGACAAACAATAAAAGTCCTAAGCTGATTAATTAAATTTGCCATACACTCATTTTTTCTTACATTTGGTTTGAAAAATATGAGCTATGAATTTAAGAGAAACACCTTTCTTAAGGATGGGTATGCCTTTGCTATTAGGTATCCTTAGTTATCCATCCATTGGACTCAAACTGTCCTTATTAACCTTTATTTTCCTTTTAATTTATCTTGGACTTTTAATTATTCATCTATTTCAAAGGGACCTAGCCTTTCAACTCGTACATGGTTTGTTAATAAATTTACTGTTCGTTTTTCTTGGATTAATCTGTTCCAACATTCACGATGACCTAGGTGACAAAGACCATTATACAAATCATGATTCAAATGAAAAAGTACTTTTTTTAAAAGTATTAAGCAAGCAGGCAAAAAGTGAAAAGCAGATTTGTGAGGTAGAGTTATTGGGCTTAATGGGATCTGAAGGAAAGATTGTAAAAACAATAGGCAGATCGATTTTGAATTTAAGTTCCGCCCCACCTGTTTCCGAAGGAGATAGTCTCATTGTCAAAGGCCGATTAAACGACATCAAAGCACCTTTAAACCCTGAAGCCTTTGATTTTAAAGCATTCTATTTAAATAAAAAAATAAGCCATCGAATTTATTGTAAGAAATTACTTTCAGTAAAGTCTCTTACTCAAAAAAATAGTTACCAACGCATTAAACAAAAGATTTCTGACTTAAACTTTAGGTTTAATGCTATCCTTGAAAAAAATATTTCGAGTGCAAATGAATTGGCTGTTGCAAAAGCTATTTTAATTGGTGATAAGACAAACCTTAACCATGAGTTAAAATCAAATTTTGCAGATACAGGCGCTATGCATGTTCTTGCTGTTTCTGGCCTTCATGTTGGATTAATAAGTTTGTTTCTGCTAAAACTATTTTCATTTTTTGATCGGAAGTCAATGTGGTACAATTTAATGAAATCTATCTTTATAATAGGAATCTTATGGATCTATGCATTTATTTGTGGAGCAAGCCCTTCCATTTTAAGAGCTTGTTGCATGTACAGTTTTATAATCTTCGGAAGACAAGTCTATAGAAATTCTAACATTTTTAACACCATAGGATTATCTGCATTTATCCTTTTACTTTTTGAACCCTCCTTGCTTTACAACCTAAGTTTCCAATTATCTTATGCAGCCTTATTTGGTATTGTATATTTTCAACATAAAATTTATTGTCTTTATTTACCAAATAACAAAATATTAGATTGGGCTTGGAAACTTGTCAGTGTCTCCATAGCAGCACAATTAACTACCTTTCCCCTTTCTCTGTATTATTTTCATCAATTTCCACTTTATTTTTGGCTTAGTGGATTAATTGTCATCCCAGCTGCATTCATAATTCTATTGCTGGGAATATCTTTATTTCTTTTTGACTTTTTAAGCGTTCCCATTACAGCATACCTTTCTCAACTATTAGAAAAATCACTTTTTATCAATAATCATCTTATTGGCTTAATCAAGCAATTACCCGTTCACAAAGTAAACTACATCTCCTTAGACATCAAAGAGCTCTATTTACTCTATGCCTTAATTATTTTATTAATTTTTGCCATAGAAATGAAAAGCAGATTATTAGGTAAAATCTTCATTGGTTGCCTCTTAGTATTAGCTGCTAAATTGAATATTGGACTATACAAAAATCAGTTTAATCAAGAAATTGTTTTTTATCACAGCCCTAAAAAGACCTTAATTGATTTTGTGCATGGACAAGACCTTTACACATTTCAAGATCAAGCTATTAGTGAAAAAGAAATTGCCTTTGCTAGCAAAGGTCTCCGTTCAAAATTAAAGATTAAGAGAATCCACAAAATTGGTGATTCATTCCAAGATGAATCAATCTTTGCACAGCATGGTTTATTTCTTTTTAAAAAGAGTAGTCTTTTAATCTTAGATCAATCCCAAGAAATGTTAACTGATAAAAAGATAACGGTTGATTATCTATTGCTGAGTAATGATGTAAAATTTGACTTGCAGATGATAAAGAATAAGCTCAAATTCACTTCTATTATCATAGATGCTTCAAACAGTTATTCTTATACTAAAAACCTTACAAAGGAGTTAAACCAAGCCGGAATTTCATTCCATAATATAAAAAGTGAAGGAGCTCTGAGAGTGAGCTTGTAAACTAATGTATTCTGTCGCCTCTTACTTGAAGGTTTTGGATTATTTCTGCTTCGTGGCTTAAATACTCTTGCCATCTTTTCTTTACTTGTTCTTCATTACCATAATGCTTTGCGAGCTCAATAAATAAAACATAATGACCTGCTTCAGAAACCATGAAAGTGTGGTAAAATTTTTTGAGGTGTTCTTCTTTTAAGTTTAATGATAAAAGTCTAAATCGCTCACAACTTCTTGCTTCAATTAAAGCAAAAGTTAATAGTTTTTCAATGAGTCTATCATCTGAACTCCCACCTTTTTTTTGAAATTTAAGCAATTCGTTGACATACTGATCTTTTCTTTGATGACCTAATTTAAGCCCTCTTTTTTCTAGTTCCGCAAGTACCATTCTAAAGTGCCCCCATTCTTCAGTTACGATAGGTGCTAAAGCTTTGACCATTCGTTCTTTTTCAGGATAGCCTTGAATAAGACTAATGCAAGATGTAGTAGCTTTTTGTTCACAATAAGCATGATCTGTTAGGATTTCTTGGAGACTTTTTTCGGTTAAGTTTACCCATCTTGGATCAGTAGGTAACTTGAGCCCTAACATCCGTACATCAATTAATTCTTTCTCTTCTTCGCTCATGTTATTTTGTTAAGCAAGTCATTTGTTCCATAATGAAATCTGTTTCATAAATCTCATAATCTTCATAACCAGTTCCCCAAACGATTCTTACCAAATCGATTTCATTTTTTTGCAAGGTTTTTACATGTTGTGTAGGAATCATATAAGTCACCTTGTATGTAGTGGTTTTAGCAATAGGATCTAAAAAGCCTGGATCAGTTTGATTGTTGGTCATGTTGATGTTTTCTCCATTCAAGAGTTTAAGACTCAATAATGAACCTTTTTCTATACTGCCATAAGAAGTTTTTGCTGTTTCAGTGGCAATGGTAATATTTAAAGATAGAAATACATTTCCTCCTCCAATAGCACTCAAGTAAGCATTGCATTCCAACATGTCTTTGTCCAAGAAGAATTTTTGCATTCTGCTATCTGTATGGGAGAAAAATAATGCCGGGGATAAATCTTTTCTCTTTTTTCCACTAAAAGAATCAATTCCTTGAAATGCAATTTGGCACTTTTTAGATGGTGGATTATTTATTACATCTCTTGTTTCGCTTGGCCAAGAAATTTTTTGTGTGTTGTTTGTAAAATCAAATTGTGAATCCCCTAAATCTTCTTTATTCTTTTTCAAAGAAGGTTTTTTTATTCGTTTACTTTTCTTTTTTGCCGTTTGAACAAGGTCTTCTGAATAAGAAGGTTCTTCATCGGCATAGCTTTCTTTTGGATTTTCTAAAAGATCTGCATAATTATATTTCTTAGACAATTTATTGAAGATTATAGCTTGAGCATATGGGTCTTCATTTAAAATTTTAGAATAGGCTTTTCTTTTCTTGGTTAAGAATTTTGATTTTTTTCCAGCTTCTTTTAAATCAAGTTTAACAACAGCAATTTTATTTTCAAGACTTTTTATTTTTATTTTTCCAAGTTTTCTTTTTTTTGCTACAGCCAATTTTTCTGAAAGCATATTTTTTTGAAATAAGGCCTTTCGTTCTTTTTCAGAAACTTTTAATTTTTGATCTCTAGTTTCTATGATTATGCGTTTTATATCTTCTCGGTAGTTTTTTCCAGTATAATCTGTTTGGAAGGTATTCCTATCTTTTTTGGCTTTTTTGGCTTTTTTAGTTTTTGCTAATTTAGATTTCTTTGATTTAGGGTTTAAAGTTCCTGATTTGTTTTTCTTGGGCTTTTTAGTTTTTGCTAATTTTTGAGATTTATTTTTAGGGCTTTTAAGCTTTGTTTTTTTCGTCTTTCGTTCGACCTTTTGTTCGGTAATTCTTGATTCCGATTCTGCTAGTTTTCTTCTCTTTTCTTCGTTTCTAGCTTTTACTCTTCTATTTTGTTCTTCTAACAAAGCAATGTCTTCTTGATCTTTTGGGTCATAATACCTCCAAGAACCATCTTCATACTTTACAATGACCTCCCCCTTGTTATTTTTCATAACTTTCTGAGCATGCAATGTATTTGCGGCTAAATTGAATAAAAGCAACAGCGCCAATATCATAAAATTCTTTATAGCAATAGGTTTATTTAAACTCAAAATTGAAATGGCTATTTTGTTATAAAATGTGGTTAAATTCGAGCTGATTATTTAAAATCAAGTAAAAATAATCAATTTAGATGTATAACCTTCAAAATATTAAAGTCTTATGTCTCAATCAATTTATAATTGCTTTTTATTTCTATTAATTAGTGCATGTTTATTGAGTTGTGCCAATGATAGTGATCAAAAAGGCAATAAATCTCCAAAGCAAGAAACATTGAAAGAAATAAAGCCATTACCTTATCCACAGACTAAAAAGTCTGCAATTATTGATGATTATCATGGTACTAAGGTGGCAGACCCTTATAGATGGTTGGAAGACGATAGAGCTGCAGAAACTGAAAATTGGGTGAAAGATCAAAATAATTTGACTGCTAACTTCATTGATCAAATCCCCTTCAGGAAATACATCACGCAAAGATTGGAGAAACTATGGTCTTACTCCAGGTATACCACTCCAACGAAGAAAAAGGATTATTACTATTTTTTCAAAAATGATGGTTTACAAAATCAAGACATTTTATATAGACAAAAAGGTCTAGCAGGTGAGCATGAAATGGTTTTGGACCCTAACTCATTTTCAAAAGATGGTACCGCTTCCCTTGGGGGAACTAGTTTTTCTGATGATGGTAAATATTTAGCTTATCAAGTATCGGAAGGGGGCTCTGATTGGCACTCCATTTATGTAATGGATTTGGTAAAAAAAGAAAAATTAAGGGATGAGGTTGAATGGGTGAAGTTTTCTCAAATCTCCTGGAAAGAAGATGGATTCTTCTATTCAAGGTATCCTGCACCGAAAGGAAAAAGCAAACTAACCAGCGAAAATCAAAATCAAACTATTTATTTCCATGAGGTCGGATCCAGTCAAGCTGAAGATAAACCTATTTATTTTGACAGAAGCAATCCTGATCGAGGCTTCTTTACTAACATAACAGAAGATAAGAAATTTTTGGTTTTAAGTGCATGGGAATCTACAAGTGGTAATGCATTATTTTTTAAAAATTTAAAGGATGAAAAGGATGAGTTTTTACCAATCATTAATAATTTTGAAAATGATCATGTTTTAATAGATAATATTGGAGATCATCTAATCATCATGACAAATTATAATGCTCCTAACAAAAGAGTGGTTTCCATTGATACGAAAAAACTTGATGAAAAGTACTGGGAAGTACTCATTCCTGAAAGCAAAGACGTGCTTGAATCGGCTAACATGTTTGGTGGGAATTTAGTATGTACTTACATAAAAGATGCTTCTTCAATGATAAAGATTTTTGACACGAAAGGTCAAGTCTTGAAGGAAGTAAAACTCCCGAGCATCGGTACAGTCCAAAACATATCTGGAACAAAAGAAGACAAGCAAGCATTCTTTTCATTTGCAACTTACACAAGCCCTACTAGCATTTATGCATTAGACATTGACTCTGGAAAAGTAAGTGATTACATTAAACCTAAAATTGATTTTGACACGGAGTCCTTCGAGACCAAACAAGTTTGGTTTACATCTACTGATGGTGTTAAAGTCCCAATGTTTATTAGCCATCGAAAAGGCTTAAAATTAGATGGAAAACGCCCGACCTTAATTTATGGATATGGTGGCTTTGACATTAGCATACTTCCATCATTTAATACAACGAGACTTGCTCTTGCACCATTCATGATGGAAAATGATGGGGTTTTTGCTGTCGCAAACATTAGAGGTGGTGGAGAATTTGGAAAGGAATGGCATCAGGCTGGAACAAAAGGCCAAAAGCAAAACGTTTTTGATGATTTTATTTCGGCAGCGGAATATTTGATTGCCAACAAATATACTTCAAGCGAACGCCTTGCGGCGTATGGAAGATCCAATGGTGGATTATTGATTGGAGCTTGCATGACGCAAAGACCTGATCTTTATAAGGTTGCTTTACCCGCTGTAGGTGTTTTAGACATGTTGCGCTATGAAAAATTTACGATTGGT
>CALDYJ010000017.1 GCA_937941095.1 uncultured Saprospiraceae bacterium
CTGGCCTGCATTAGCGACTGGAAGTCCATTGATGACATCTACATCATTATCCACAATCTGCACATACCAAGTGCCGCCAAGATTTCCTGGCACTACCGCATTAGATGTTTCTGTTACAAAGTATTCTGGATCTGGACTTTGCAATAAACCACAAGCTAATGGTTGCGCCAATAAGTTCAATAAATCTGGTGCATCATCCACTGGATTTGGCACATAAACATTATTCGAAGCTACATCTCCCATAGCATCAAGTGTTAATGGCGAAGGTAAACCTGCCGCTATTAACGGTGATGGAAGGTGTAAAAATATCGATAGGTCCATAATGTCTGAATGCGTCAAATTAACGGTGATTGAAATGTCCTTTAATCCTACACCGGTCGAGTAACATTTTGTATCTATGTTGATTGGTATCCAAGTATTTGATTGACCAGTTGCTGCTGCTCCACCAGCAATATTTGCTGGTAATTCTGGAGCAGATGGTATAGTATCCATTACTTCATAAAATTCATTTAAAGCGTTTGGATCATTACAAGCTACGTCATAATCTGTACAGATTATCGTAGGTGCGTCCTTATCTTCTACTACTATTTCTCCCCAGCACTTATTGCCGCTCATTTTATGCTCGATGACATAAGTGATTGTTTGTTTGACTTGTGCTGATGATATTAAATTCGTCGCTGGCACAAATGGACAATTCAATAGTTCTGGTAATATTTCTCTACCAAAGCAATCAAGCACTAGACCTCTATCACTCAATGCTTGTATCGGAACTCCATTGGCATCCAATAAGGTAATGGTGTATTCGGAGTTTAAACTGTTTTGACAAATCTCTCCAGAAGTCGCTTCTAAAACCATGTCTGGTGTTACTTTTAAAACACATTCTCCCAAGTCGTCATTGAAGCCTTGGTTCCAACCTCCTTCTGCAGGATTAGCATCATTGTTTTTCAAACTTATGTGCACCAAGTCATTACAAACCATCGTAGGATTTGGAGTCGTAGACACAACAAAATCTGTTGTACATCTTGTTACGATGCCATCACAGTAATTCATGTAATAAACTAATTTATGGCAGCCTACTGGTACTCCTAATAAGCCATAAGAACCATTTGTCGCGTTTCCTCCTTCACTTACATCACGTGGATCAAGTCCTACTGCGATGAATACGCCTCCCAATGGATTACCATCTACCAAGACTTCCAAATCTGAAGTAAGTGGGCAGCCTAAGCCGTGATTACAATTTGGATAACAAACCTCATGTTGAACTGCTGGTACATCTACTGCACCTACACAATTTGCATCTGCTGCTATTACTAGACTCAAATCTCCTGGACAAGTAGAACAACAAGGCAGAGTGAAACACTCTCTAAAATCAATTGCAGGTGCAGCAAAATCTGGATCTAAAATATCAACCACTTCAAACCAACCCAATTTATCATCAGATGGATTAAGGATTTGATTGGAAGGTGCACCATAGCACTTATCTTTAGTTAAGAGTCTAAATTCTCCTCCGTCCCAAGAATCATTAAAGGCATCAAACAAAGCAATTGCATAATCTTGACAAGAATTAAAATTTGTTAATTCATGATCTACAACTGTTCCTGGCGGTAAGCCCGCATATGTCTCTGCATTGATGTAATCTTTTCTTATACCTTGTGAAGGTTCTTTGCAAGTTCCTTCGTAAATTTCCCATGACATAAATTCTGGGAATTCCCCTAAGGTTACCCGTGCACACCAATCGGATATTTCTTCTACGCAACACTCTGGACATTCTGCCTTTGTTCTTGCTTGTTCTGCTACAATTGGTGCTGTGGTGTTACAACCCATTGCATCATAGCCAGAGGAAACAACAAGATTTCTATTCCAATCGTATAAGGCCCAAGCATGATCTGTTTCATTGGCACCATTCCAGTATTCTAAATCTATAAATTCTCCTGATTTTACTTCCAAAGGAATTACTTCATAACCCGGATGACAACTACTTTGTGAAAGTTTATAATTAGTTGCTGGCCATACTTCACGTAATGAAACATCCAAACTTGCACCATCCCATCCATCACATTGTGCATCTTCTAATACAAGAAAATAAGTGCATCCATTTTCACATTCGTCATCACATTCAATCATCTGCCAAACTGCTTTTCCTCTTTTTGGACAAGGCAAGACTGCTCCAGTGACATCGTTCACACATTCACAAGCTGCCCAAAATTCATAGCAGCCAGGATCTGCACATTCATCTAATACTCCAGCACTAATTGGATTAAAGTTGGCACCCGTTCCTAATTGATTACCACCTACTTCTGCATCCCACCAAGTAACTTGCTGTGAGAATGTTGGTGGAGCAGGGCAATCATAGGTAAACGTAAGGTCGACAGTTGCGTTAAATCCTGTTGAATTACATCCGAATGTTCTTTCCCAAAGGAATATTTCGACTAAATCACATTCTATTAAAAATCCGAAATTAAAAGTTAATCCATTTTGATTCGGAGATATTGATCCTATGTAACCTCCATTTATGTAAATATCTGCAAATTCTATGAAGGCAAGATCTCCAGGAGTCCAAGCAACTGTAAGAGCAGTATTCGTTAAAGTGCATGGAGCATCTAAACACAATTGATCTATTGGATTTGGTGCGGAAGGTACTTCAAATGAAACCATTTCCGCAACGCAACCAATTAAAGGTTCGATGCCACAACTAAATGGAATAAGTTGACTGACTTCTGTTACTAAAGGCGTTGTACACATTGGGCAAGGCTCCGTACAAGTTGCCGTTAATGCAACGCTTGGATCTGCTTGCTTCCCTACGCAATGGAAATTATTAGTTGTTTTTGGTGGACCATATTCTTTTGGACCTATACCTTTTATTTGTTTTGGACAACCATCTGAAGACCCAGCAGATTCCAAAGGACTTCCATCCGGGTTTGCATTAATTACATCAATGCAATAATCTGTTCCTAAAGGATAGGTAGCGACGAATACCGTTCCAGGGCCACCTGTAGCAGGTACAATACTGATGGCATTTGGATCACTAACTCCATAAACGGAAGCAAAAGCTACTCCATTAAAAAGCAATCCAGTTAAATCTGGTGCACCTCCGCTTGGCGTGAAAGTTACCGTGTATTGACCATTGCCGCAATCTTCATTTATAATTTCTGGATTTTTACAACAAACAGGATCTAAAACCATAAAATCTGTTGGCGTTCCAAAATCTGTACAACAAGGAGCTTCTCCTAAGTATGGAAATTCTGGTTCGAAGCAGATGTCATGCATGATTTTATGACCAATGTAATAGCCTGAATTATCTATTTCTGTTCCTAATCCTCCACATCCGTCAACAGCTGTTTCTGTATATCCAGCAATTCCCACACTCAACATCACGTCATCATTTGAATTAAAAAGTCCGGTTAAATTAACAACAACTGTTTGGGCAACAAATGGAAAGGGTCCTTGACTACCAATGTAAACGCCATTTACAAATATGTCTACAAAAATTCCAGCAGGAATACAATCTGGCGCTGAATCAACATCAAATATATCAATGGTAAATAACGCAGATGAATTATCAATAGGTGGAGCATTTAAACATTGCTCAGCTGTATACATGCTTTGATAATATTGGAAACCACTAAAGCCAGTTGGATCTACTAATTGACTAACTGCACAGGTTGGTCCACAGACGTTTACTTTATCCACAGAAATAAAAGGAGTTACCGTATAAATTCCAGAAGAGAAAGGAGAACTCACACTAATTGGACAATCCGTACAAGTATTGTCTACAGCGAATACCCCATCTGCTGATGGAAATAGCATATCAAAAGGTGTGGTAAAAGCATCTAAAAATTCTAACTCTGCTTGTGTCGTTGGAACAGGAATAACAGCTCCAGGTCCACTCTTCGTTATGGCATAGCCTAACTCATAATCTTTTTTAATGTCTACATTATTTGTAACTGGATCCCACATTGCTGTAGGATTTGTAAAGTTTATCATTTCGTCGCAACACATAATAGGTGTTACATCTGGGATGGCTTCTCCTGCAATTGCTTCTGGAGCAACATGTAAAACGGCTGGAATTCTATCACTGCTACAACCGTTACACTCACATTGCGCATAAAAGGTATATACTCCTGGAACCGACAGGTCCACCACCGTTCCTTCTTCAGAAACTAAACCTACAGGGTCCAACATTTTTGCACATGCTAATTCTGTCCCACCTGTTGGCATATTCCACCAAGTAACTTTTGCAGGTAATGGATTTGAATTTGTGAGTATTACTTCTGGTCTCGAATATTCAATCGTACAAGTCACGGTGATTTCAAAAGTTCCATTCACCCCTCCATCATCAAAGCCATCATCTACAAGTACTGTTAATGGACCTACTGGGCAAGCTGCCATAGTCATAGTCGGTAAGGTGACAGCAGCTGCACTAGGAGCTGTTCCTGGTAGAGGAGTTGTATTAGCTGGCACAACAACAGCACCGGTTGCATCAACAATGGTAAATCCAACTTCATTAGACCATGATCCATTGGTTGCTGGAGTGATGCTAATATCTATTGTAAATTCTTCGGAGCTTATCACTTCACAACCTACTGCTCCCGGGCATTCTGGTATGTCTAATGGCAAGTCGATGGAAGCAACTCCGGGAATAGAAGGATCTCCTGGATTTCCGGCTCCACAACAACCACTTGAAAAATAAGGGAAACTAGCTGAAGAGGATGAAAGGACTGTGCAAGCTAAAACCAAAGGGCCAGTTGCACAAGGACCACATTCTGCTGGGTCTATACAATTTCCAGGTTGATCGCAATCCATGCAAAGCGCTCCTAAGCCTTCTCCTGGAGGAATAGCTGCTCCTTGACATACATAGTAGTCAAAAGTCATTGGCGGAGCAGGATCTCCACATACATCTATTGTACAAGTTTCTTCTGCTATGCATAAGCCATTAACAGAAGTATAAGTAAATATTAATTCAAAGCTAGCACATTCTCCAGGTGCTACTCCAGTTGCTGCTGGATCAAAAACTGCCCCGTCGTAAAATGCAGCTCCATTACCAGAGATGACTAAAACTGGTGCTCCATTACATGCAGCTGCAGCGTTTGCATCTGCAACTGTTAATGGAATAGGCGCGTCTGACGCACAAAAACTTCCAGTTGGACAAGTGGTCACAACTGGTGCAGGAAGTGCATCTACAGTGATGGTAGTCATTGCATCTCCACAAGGATGTGTAAAATTAATTACAATATCTCCAGCGCAACCTCCATTTGCAGCAATAGCCGCAACTGGATCAAATGTTGCTGTTCCATCTCCATTGTCAGTTACTCCAAATCCAGTATATTCTACTGTTTCTCCAACTGCTAAGTATTCTGCTACACAAATTGAGTTTGATGTTATTTCTATTGGACCGGCATCTTCACAAACTGATGTCATGGCAGGTGTAATCATGGTAGGATTTTCGCTATCATCAGTTTCATAAGCTATTAATTCTACTTCTACACAATTACAACTAGTACATGGAACGTCAGGAAAGTTACAAAAACAATTTACAGGATTAGGTGCTGTAGGATCACCAGAAAGGGTGACAGTTATAAAACCATCTACTGCGGCTGTTACGAATGCACAAGCATCTAACATAACATCTGTACATGCTGGTGCAGGATCACAATCGCCTGCAAAACCTCCGATTCCAGGAATAGATTGACCGGTTGGAACTCCTTCAACTGATACTAACAATTCTTCTGAAGCATTACCGAAATCTCCTCTTCTGCAAACTCTAATTAGAACGTCGCCACAAATAGGAAAGTCAACTGGAATATTCACAATTGTAAAATCTCCTGCAACTCCAACACATTCGTCACATTGCTCTCCAAAAGGACCAGCAGAATAATCTTGTGCAAAACTTTGAAAATAAAAGCAGCTTAAAAATAGGGTCAGGGTAAAGTATATATATTTCATATTTATTTCTTTAGTGTTTATTAATTTTATTCCTAATGATTACCCTGCTTAGGAATTCTATCAGGTGCATTTAATGCAGCTTTTTGCGCTTCTATTTTTTTCTTCTTTGCCTCTTGTAAAGTTTTAATCTCTTGGGCAGTTAACACCTTAGGAGCTGGCATTAGTCCTTCAGTTATTATGATGGGTTCAGCCGTAAAAGTTTGAACTTTATGATTTTGATTGCTTGTTCTCTGTGATGGATCGAGACCAGCTGCTCTGTTTGTCGCTTCCGGATTTTCTGGCATCATAAGGTATACCCTTTCCTCTTCTTCTTCCACTTGAGGACCATTTTCACCAAGCTGAGCTAGTCGCCAGATTTGATATTCCTTAGGGGCTTCTTTGTAATTAGGTGATCCTTCTATGATTTCGAAGTTGGGATCTTGTGCATAAAGCATGCTTATGCTACATACCAAAATAAATGAGATTAAAATTTTGAACATGGAATTAGACTTTTTAAATGACTTAATAAAATTTTGATTGTTAAATAGATTTCTACTGTATGTTGGATTCAGGCATAGCAAAGCCAGTCTTTCCAACACACAGTTGAAAAAATCTAAACACAGTCAAAATGTAATTAGGGATGCTAATTGGGTTTGCTACAATAATAGCAATACCATCAAAAATGGAAATTCAGTTTAAATCAAAAAGGTAAGCCTGTAAAATTTATTCTCTTAAAGCCAGTTTAGATCGTAACATAATGCACAAAAGAAGAATTCTTTTCTATTACTATGTCACATTGTAAATATAAAGCGAAAGTTTATATTCTAAATACCCTAAATATGGTAATTATAACGAATGTTAAAATCAGATGGGTGACGAAAGTGCTTATTTCGAATACAAAAAGAAAAAGGGCCCGGATATTATATCCAAGCCCTTAATCTATATAGAGTGTTTATTTGATTTTTAATCAATAATAATCATCTTTTTAGTCGCCGAATGATCTTCAGTTTTTAAAGTATAAAACAATACTCCTTTCGCGCCTAAGTCATTTGCATCGATTGAAACAACATTTGCTCCTTTATTGAAATCACCTTCAATAAGTTTCAATGTCTTTCCATCTACATCAAATACTTTTAAGCTCACTTTTGATGCCTTAGGCAAATTGAATGCAATGCTCGTAGCCTCGCTGAATGGATTCGGACTGTTTTGGAATAATTCAAAACTAGATCCGTCTAAAACAACAGCTGTATTTTCAGTATTGAAACTTAAGCCAAGATCTAACAATTCTCCTTCCGCTCCATAGGCTTCTGCCGAAGCATATTTGTTATTTAAATTAAATACATCAGAAAGTAGAACTGTTTGCTTCGCCAAGAATTCAATAGTGAATAAAACTTCATCATTTTCAATGGAGTAAGCTGCCGCTTCATTTACTGATGTTGTAATGATTCCTTCATCAAGTAAAGCAAGACCAAAATTATTAGCAGACATTGCAATTGCTCCAGATTTAGTATCTATAAATTCTACCAAATCCTTATCAAAACTTAAACTGAATTGATAACCGAAGATGTTTTTAAATTCTTCAGCTGTAAAGTTCAATTCAAATTTGTCTCCTGCTTTAACTTCTGAGTTTTCCAAGTTGAACCTTAGAGTTGAAGAAGCATTTCTATCTTCTGTTCCTAAAATGTTATTTGGAGTAGCACTACCGTTTACATCACCTATCTTAATGGCAAAGAAATCAGCTAACAACTCTCCACTATTCTGAAGGTTAGTTACATTTATAACTTCTGGGAAAGCCTCTTGCCAAGGATTTGTCGGATCAGGGAACACATAATCCATGTCAACAAATCTCCAAGATTCATTAGCTGGCAAATCTGAAATAACATATAGGATCAATTGTCTTAATTGTACAATATCAAATGTGGTAACAGTACCACTATTATTTATATCTGCAGCAATTAATTGGTATGGTGAACTTAGTGGAGCAGATCCTAAGATGTGTTGAGACATCAATACTAAATCGTAAGTGGTAACTCCGTTTAATGGATTAATGTCTTTACCTGGCTCTATCATAAAACTATTTCCAACAATAAGATTTGGAAATGAATAGTAACCATTCACACCAGTGGGCATAGAGTTCGTACCAAAGTTTACATCTACCATTACTTGCTCTACTTCTTCATAATCTTCAGTCATGATATCTCCTGCAATCATTGCAGTACCTGTTCCAGCATCTGGACAATTTCCTAAATTATCTTGAGCGATGATGTATGTCACACAGAAGTCTGAATTTCCAGCTTCATCAGTTACAAAAACTTCTACTGCAACCGAACCCGCAGGTACATCAGCGCAGCACACTTCGATGACACCTGTTGGCGCATTTGTGTCTCCTTCTCTTCTTATTAAAACTGAAGCTTCTACCGCTTCATCACTTGAACAGTTATCAAATGCATATTCTAATAAATCAGAAGCCCAAATTTCTGTACAACCAGATCCATCATTCATTACTTCTAATGCTAAACCATTTAGACAAACTGGTGATGGATTTTTACAATCTTTAACTTCAAAATCATATGTTGAAGAAGTAGCGTTTCCGCAACCATCCGAAAGTGTCCATTTGATGCTATGATTTCCGTAAGGATAAGAACCACTAGCATCATTACCATTTCCACTTAAATCAAATGATCCATCTGCATTTAAATCAATTTTATAAGAGAAATTTAAATCTGCACCTTCTGAACAATCATCCTCTCCACCTGCAATTAAATTTACTGAACCTTCGCATCCATCTGAATAATCACAAGGATCTGGGGCAGTAAAAGAAATGCTTGGCGCTTCTCCATCCAATACTTTAATGGTTTGTTCATAATAGAAAAATCCATCATCGTCTCTATAAGTGTTTGGCAATGGTAATGGAATACCTAATTCAGTTCCCATACCTGTATTATTAATACACCAGTTTGTTATCGTCCATTTTCTAATGATCTTGTAACAAGCATCTGTTGCTAAGGTTAAAATTTGATCTTCATGTCCTATTGAAACCAACTCGCAATCATCATCAAGAATGATTGGTTCACCAGTATCACCGATGTTGCTAGGACAAGTTGTCAAAGTAACATCTGGTGGAAATTGTACGGTAAAGTCTGAAACATGATTAACCGTAATTGTTTGAGTACAAGATTGATCTGGAGATTTATCTGAGCCATCGGTGTAAGTCCAAGTCCTTGAAATAGTTCCCGCAGAACAATTATCTAAAGCACCTGCATCAACAACACTTAACAAACTAACGCTACAATTATCTAGTGCATCAGGTTGAGTAAATGGATCGTGCATTGCAGGATCATTGCAATCTAATGTGACATCAGGCTTACAAGTTACTATCGGTGCAAGAGGATCTTCAACCAATACATCCGCCCAACATATGTTGGTATTACCATGTACATCTGTAACCAATAATTCTAATCTTACATTACCAAGATCACAACAAGCTACATCAGCGTAATCATCAAATGATCCACCTACACAACCAAGGCTTCTAATTTGTAAACTAGCTAATTCACAGTTATCTGAACTCCCCTCGTCAAAATCTTCAGCAAATATTCTTGCTGTTCCATCTGAATTTAATGAAATGTGTAAATTATCATTACATATTGCTACAGGGTTCGTACCATCAATGACATTAATAATAATGTTTGAAGTACTAACTTGAAGGCAATTATCTTTAGCTTTAATTTCAACATTCGTTGCTCCAAAAGGTAAATCTTCTAAAGAATTTCCGTTGATCAATTCTACAATTTGCAGTTGTCCATTATCATCGGTATAAGTTGCTGTTACAGAAAGTAATCCTGAACAAGCATCCGTTATCCCAAAATCAGAAAGTAGTACACTTCCTGTACAATCATATCCTCCAGCAGTGATTGTTATATCACCGAAAGGTAATGTTGGACCTTGAGTATCTTTTACTTTAATCGCTTGCACGTGGTGCTTTGTAACATTTGAACACCAGCTGATGATTGTCCATGTTCTTAATATCTCGTAAGAGTCACCACATTTTGGTACTACTAAATCAGAATAGGTAAAAGAAACATCGCAAAGACTTTGAAGTGTTTCATTTATTTCAAAACATCCAAAAGCAAAACTTGCTTCATCTTCTAAAATTAATTCATCTGCAGGTGTTCCATCACATTCGATCGTCACATCAGCAGGAAAAATTAGATCTGAAATAGCAGGAGCTTTTAAGTTTACTGTTTGTGTACAAACAGAAGAATTACCTGGCTTATCAACAGCTTGGAATGTACGCATGATTTGCGCACCGTTCCAGTTCGATTGATCACAATTTGTTTCTACAATCATCTCATTGATCAATTCAAGAGACTGAAGGGTACAATCAAATGCTTCAACAGCAGTTGGAAATCCATGAGATATATCTATGCATGCTTCTAATAATTTACCATAACCAATTCCTCTATCAGGATTATCGTTAGGTGGATTATTTGAATTGGTATCTAATAATTGTAATCTCCATGTTCCAGCTTGATCATATGGCAATCCAATTAATCCAGCTAAAGGAGACAATAAGTCTGAAGCACAGTAAGGCGCTAAATGAGCTCTTGGTAAATTAAATGTGCCGTAAGGTGTGATTAAACGTACTCTTAAATCTCTTGGTCTTGTGTGATCAAGGTCTAAGTTTAAACAAAGGTCTTGAATTATTTCACCATGAGGAGCACAAAAGTCTGCATTAAAATTAGCGCTAACCCAAACATTTTCTTTCGTAACAACAGCCGCATTTGTACAAAAACTTTCTACTGCTGAATAATCTTCATTTAAGTATTCAGGATGATTACAAGGCAATTCATAATCGTGACAAATTATGGTAGGAGCCGTTTTATCTTCCAAAGTAATGAAACCCCAACATGGGTTGCCACTATAGCAATGTACGATCTCATATTGATAAGTGCCACAAGCTAAATCACTTGTTACAATTGCACCTTCTATACCGTTTATAGTGATAGAATACTCATCATTACTACAAAGATCTAAATCCTCCAATAGCATGTCAGGAGTGATTTCAGTTTCGCAATCTTCGTCGTCGTGATTAAGAGTGATGTTCACTTCATTATTACAAGCCATTACAGGATTTGCTTCAGAAGAGATCAATAATTCTACGTCTCTGCACACTTGCACTTGATCCACAATAGGTCTTATTCCAACTTGTTCGCAGTTATAAGTAAAAACATATTTTAAAGTATGTTTTCCAGCTGGAAAGTTTCCAAAATTTGGTCCAGAGTAAGTGATACCTATTCCATAATCATAAGAGTAAGAATCAATTACTACCCCATTAAGGTAAACATCTACATCAACTGCAGTTGGCCCACAATCTACGTGACAAGTATTGTAGCATATGCTTGGCTCCAATAATGGAAGATTCAAAAGTCCAGTATAAGCACAATTTGCATTTGTTAAAACATCTACTCTATCTGCCTCAGGTGGTGTACATGGTATTGTAAATTCGTTCATTTCCATGCCATTTGCTCCTAGTGTAGGTCTTAAATAATAGAACATGTGGAAGTCGCCATTAATGTCTGGCCCTTTGCAATTGTATTCAGTTTCAGAAGCCGTTACGTTCATTCTCACATTATCCCAATTGAATGCAGCACCAGCTCCAGCAGAACTACCGAAAACAAGTGTATAAGTTTCGCATTTATTAAGAGTTACTGTTCCACCTTCAAGATTAGCCGAAGTAGTAGGCCCCTCTGAATAAACTACATTACCAGCAGCATCCATGATTTCATAGAAAAGTGGTTCAACATTATTTCCATTAAATGGAGTAAAGGTTATATCCAATGTATTATCTGCACAAACAGGAGCAGGACATTCTGCCTTTACTCTGATCAAGGTTCCTACTGGTGGAGAACCGATGTATTGAACTAAATTTCCATTGATGTCAGTAGCGATAGTACCATCTGCTTTGTAAAGCGTAAAATTGTGTTCAGCTTCAAAAGCACCATTCCAATATTCTAGGTCTAAAAAACCTCCGTCGCTTGGACATAATGGAATGAGGGCACAATCATTTTGTTGAGTGGTAACTTTATAAGAAGTTTTTGCCCCTTCGTTAATAATAACATCAATAGAAGCCGCATCCCATCCAGGACTAACAGCAGTTGCATCAGCAGAATCATCGTCTCCTAATGCCAATAAGTAAGTACAGCCAGAGCAAGTACTTAGGTCTTTAATTGCTTCTCTTATTTCAAGCGCTGTAGGTCCTGCTGGTCCTGTAGCAGGACTAGGAAAACATTGTCCAATCAATTTTTCACCCGAAAATGAAAAAACAATTAGTGCAATTGAAAAGAAAATCTTTTGTGTAAAAGTAAATTTCATGCGATTATCATTTTAGAAATAAATCAATAGGGCTTCCTGAAATCAGAAAGCCGACGATAATCGGAATATGTAAAATAGATTGAGTAGAGTTACTCAGTTCGGGAATTTGGAATATTTTCTTTGGAAATCGTTTTGAAACAAAAAAGGCCATCTGCAAAAGCAAATGTTTATTCGAA
Source organism: uncultured Saprospiraceae bacterium (assembly GCA_937941095.1). GTDB lineage: Bacteria > Bacteroidota > Bacteroidia > Chitinophagales > Saprospiraceae > JALZVN01. The sequence goes on from CALDYJ010000017.1 coordinate 12,474, forward strand.
TTGTTATGAATGGTTTGAACGTACTATATAATTATAGATCATTTGGCTGGAAGTACAACACAAATGTATAGGAATTAAAAATTGGATACATACCCCTAAAAAGGTATTCTTTTAATGAGAAAATATATTAATCTGTGAATTCATATAGGGAAGAACTTTTATATTTTATTTACATTTACTCTAAGAATATATAAATAAAAATAAATATGATAAGTAATACTGGAATAGGAATTTTAGGCGTTTTGCTCCTATTAGGCTGTTTTTTAATCCTAAACTCCTGTAGAAGCAAGGATATTGACCTCGAGACCTATGAAAAAACCAAAATTCACTTTGGTGGCGGTGGTGGATTCACTGGCCAATCTTTTGAATTTTGCCTCTTAGAACAAGGTATGTTGTACTCAGTAAACTCCTTAAACAAGGAATATTCTGAACCAATGCTGATCAAAAGAAGTGTCGCTAAGGCGCTGATTAACAAAATCAATGATTTGAATGCATTAAATCTTGCTTATAATGAACCTGGAAATATTTACAAATACATCAAAACGAGTAAGCTAGGAATGGAAGATGCAAAACTAGTCTGGGGAGATCCAAACTTGACAGTTGATCCAAAAGTTATTGAAATATATAATGAGCTCATTGCACTCACAAAAGACGTAGAATCAGATAAAAAATAAACCCATGAATTTATACTTACTAAAATTTATTAGCATAATTATTTTGACCCTATCATTGCTCAGCAATGTAAACGGACAAGCAAATAAACATCCCACAAAAAAACTAGATCAAAAAATTGACTTAGACAAAGTTGTAATTGATGTTCCTCCAAACAAAGTAAAAAAGCCAGCAAGGCTTGAGCAAAACAGTTTTAAAGTTCAATCCAATGCTACTTTTAAAAGACCACTACGAAGCAACAAGGTCATTCAAAGAAAAATTGATCAGTCCACAGGACAGCTCATATTTTTGAAAGCACACTTTAACAATGAAGGTAGAAACGGTGCAAGTAAGGAAGTTATGGTTTTTGATTTTTTAGAATTCCTTAAAGACGATTTAAACATCTCTGCTCCGAATGAAGAATTTAGAATCAGCAAATTCCAAATAGAAGACGATGAAAACTATATCTGCCGTTTAGAACAATATCATAATGGCATAAAGATATTCGGAAAAGAAGTAATCGTTCATGCTAATGATGGTCTGGTCAACAAATTTAATGGGAGATACCTTCAAACCCCAGAAACCGCATTAAGCAGCCCAAAGATTGATTTTGCTGCAGCAAAAAAATTGGCTCTCCAAGATGTTTCTTCTCAAACAACTTTAACTCCTGGAATTGTAGAAAAATTTAAAGGGAAATTTTGTGCGCCAGATGAATCGGAATTAGTTTGGTTTCAAAAAGAAACTAAAGGTGAAATCAAATTAGCCTGGTACTATAATTTTCATCCTAATGTTAGAGAACAATGGACTTACATAGTCAGTGCCATGGATGGAAGCATTTTTGCTAAATATAAAAACTCCTGTAGTCTTCATAAGCATACAGAAAGTAAGATCAAAAACATTACTTCATCTGAAGACAAACTAAGATGTACAAGTGATGAGCTAAGCTTGCTTGGACCTACAACTGCAAATGCTCAGGATTTATTAGGCATTACCAGAACCATAAACACCTATGAAACAAACGGTGATTTTTTTATGATGGACGGTTCCAGAAGTATGTTTAGAAAATCACAATCAAATCTTCCTGATGAGCCAGTCGGTGCTATTTGGACTTTAAATGCTAGTAATACCAATGTCAATAATTTGACTGCTTCTCATGTGTTTAGTTCAAACAATAACTGGAATAATCCAACAGCAGTTTCGGCTCATTTCAATGGAGGAGAATCTTACTCTTATTTTAAAAATACGCATTCAAGAGAATCCATCAATGGATCTGGAGGTAATATCGTTTCATTTATTAATGTAGCCGACGATAATGGTGGTTCATTAGCGAATGCTTTTTGGAATGGGAAAGCAATTTTTTATGGCAATGGTGGACAATCCTTTGGACCATTAGCTAGAGCACTAGATGTAGCAGGTCATGAGTTATCGCATGGCGTTGTTCAGAGCACAGCTAACTTAATTTATCAAGGTCAATCAGGAGCACTGAATGAAAGTTTTGCAGATATATTTGGTGCAATGATTGATAGAGATGATTGGAAGATTGGGGAAGATGTGGTGAGTACATCTGTTTTTTCTAGCGGCGCATTAAGAGATTTACAATTTCCAAACAATGGTGGAAGTTCTTTGAGCGATGCGGGTTGGCAACCAAAGAACATGAATGAATACCAAAACTTACCAAATACGGCTCAAGGAGATTTTGGAGGAGTGCACATCAACAGTGGTATTCCTAATCATGCATATTATCAGCTGGCAGATCAAATAGGTAAATCTAAAGCAGAAAAGATATTTTATAGAGCACTCACAAATTACATGGTTAGGTCTTCGGAATTTATAGACTTAAGAGTTGCTGTTGAGCAAGCCGCTATGGACATTCATGGCAATGGTAGTGCAGAATTGACAGCGGTTCAAAATGCATTCAACATAGTCATGATTGGAAGCGGAGGTGGAGGAAGCTTCGAAGAAGAATTTGATACCAATTCTGGAGAGGACTTTATATTAGTTTCTAATTCAGATTATTCAGAATTGTTTGTATCGACGCCAGATGTTACCAACATCACCAGTATATCTACTACCAACCACATTTCAAAACCACACATTACTGATGATGGTAAAGAAATCGTATTTATTGACAATACTGGGAGGATGAGATACATTGTTTTAGACCTTGTTAACGGTAGCACAGAATCAACTATACAAGATGATCCGATCTGGCGGAATGTTACCATCTCTAAAGACGGGAGTAAAATCGCTGCGATTACGGATGATCAAGTCAATGAAATTTTTGTTTATGATTTCAATTTAGACGAAGGTAGAACCTTTACCTTATTTAATCCAACTTTTACTCAAGGACAAGCAACTGGTGATGTTCAATATGCAGATGTCATGGAATTTGATCATACAGGAGAATTTATTCTTTATGATTCTTACAATAAAATTAGTTCCTCTTTTGGAACAGAAATAGATTACTGGGACATCAGCTTTATACAGGTCTGGGAGAATACTCAAAACAACTGGACAGATGGACAAAACATTCAAAAGTTGTTTAACAACATCCCTGAAAACACTTCCATCGGAAATCCTACTTTTGCAAAAGATGCACCTTTCATTGTTGCTTTTGATTTTATCAATGAAGCTGGTGATGTGACTATTCTAGCAACTAATATTGAAACTGGTGAGCAAAGCAGTAATGGTATTTTTGAATCAGGTGAATTAACTTATCCTAATTACTCTATTGATGATGGACAAATAATTTTTGATGCTTTCAACCAAAGTGGTCAGGAAGTGATTGGTATTGTAGAAATGCAATCAGACCGATTGAATCCAACCAATCAATCGCCTGCAGTATTTATTGAAGGTGGTCGATGGGGAAACTGGTTTGCTTTAGGTGAGAGAGAATTGGTATCACAAAAAGACATTGACTTTGATTTTGATCTGGCTTTAAAACCAAATCCAAGTACTGATCAAATCCAGTTAAACATTGCTTTCAAAAAACCTTTGCAGGTTAATGACTTATCAATTTTTGATTTGAATGGTAAAAAGCTAAGGACTATAAAGCTAAATCAAAAAACAAGCTTATTGAATGAATCAATAGACGTTTCTACACTAGCTAGTGGAAAATATTTATTGCAACTACACATTGAAGATCAATACCTGGCTAAGCCATTTGTGAAATTATAAAAGAATAATTAGCCCAAACCTAAGATGCTGAGTAAGGAAGAATTAGCTCGTTATAGTAGACATTTAATCATTCCTTCGTTTGGCATAGAAGGTCAAGAAAAACTAAAAGCCGCCAAAGTCCTCGTCGTAGGATGTGGCGGCCTTGGTTCTCCTCTCCTACTTTACTTGTCTGCTGCTGGTGTAGGCCACATTGGCTTGCTTGATTTTGATCTTGTTGAAGAAAGTAACCTTCAACGTCAAGTACTTTTTACAACGGAAGACATCGGTCAAAATAAAGCACAATGTGCTGAGAAAAGATTAAAGGCTCTCAATCCTCATCTGGAATTTACTGTTCACGATATTCATTTGAATGCAAATAATGCATTGGACATCATTTCTGATTACGACATTGTAGCTGATGGGAGTGATAATTTTCCAACAAGGTATTTGGTTAATGACGCATGTGTCTTATTAGACAAAGTGAATGTCTATGCTTCTATTTTTCGATTTGAAGGCCAAGCCTCTGTTTTCAATCAATTACAAGAAGATGGAACCAGAGGACCAAATTACAGAGATGTTTTTCCTGAACCTCCTCCTCCTGGTATGGTTCCAAGTTGTGCTGAAGGAGGTGTCTTAGGAGTATTGCCTGGCATCATGGGTTCTATTCAAGCGAATGAAGTCATAAAAGTAATAACTGGCATTGGTGATACTTTATCTGGCAAACTTTATTTATTTGAAGCAGCTGACTTTACTCATCGTACTTTGAATTTGAAAAAGAATCCGAACTTAGAGATCAAAGGACTTATTGATTATGATGAATTTTGTGGAATTAAAGATTCTAAAAAAGTCGATGGTATTACTTCCATTACCGTTGAAGAATATAAAGAATGGCGATCAACAAATAAACCTCACCAATTGATCGATGTGAGAGAAATTTTTGAATATGAAATAGATAATCTTGGAGGAGAATTAATGCCACTTGGTGAGCTTGAAAAACACAAAGCTCAGCTTTCAAAAGATGTTCCTATTGTGGTTCACTGTAGATCTGGGGTGAGGAGTCGGAAAGCTATTACTTCACTGCAAAATGATGGATTTACTAATCTTTATAATCTTGAAGGTGGGATCATGGAATGGAATAAGCTATTGGGATAATGTGGGAATTTCTTTATTTTCCACAAAGGCTCTTTTTTCTCTTTTCTAGATTCTTTTTTAAACACAAAGCCACAAAAGTGCACAAAGTTTTTTCTTAGCGTGGATCAATTAAATGCCACATTGTCCAATTAACTAATTGCACATCAACAATTTGTCACATTAATTAAACATTGTTCATAAATTAGTGTTTGAAAAAGTAAAAAATGGACATCAGAGAAGAGATCTTAATTGAAATGAAGACTCAAAATGATGACAATTTATTGTCTTTATCGTTTGAGAAGCCCGTATTATTGGTCTTTTTAAGGCATTTTGGCTGTGTTTTCTGTAAAGAAGCCATGGAAGATTTAGGTAAATTAAGGCCAATTATTGAAAAATCTGGCTTCCATTTGATTTTAGCACACATGGCAGAAAACAATGTAGCTGAAGACTATTTTGCGAAGTATTCTTTGAATAAAATCCAACACATCAGCAATCCATCAAAAACATATTATACTGAATTTAACTTGAGAAAAGGAAGCATCGGTCAATTGTATGGCTTGAAGACTTGGTATCGGGGTTTTTCTCAAGAAAATAAAAGTCATAAACTCGAGATGGCTAAGAGTTTAGGAGATTCTACACAGATGCCAGGAATATTTACAATAAGCGATGGAAAAATTATAGACTCTTACATACATAAATATGCAGCTGACAAACCAGATTATACAAAACTTCTAGAATGCTGTATTGTTAAATAAGATGTAATACCTTTAGCAATATGATTGGATGGCGATTCACAAATTTAAATAAAAAATCTACCGACCCTTTTAAAAGATTACTTGATCTCTTTAAAGAGTTATTGGTACATACCTCGGGCAATGTTTCTGAAGCATTAAGCTGGTTGACAGAACTCGATAAAGAATATGAGTTAACTACCGATGATTACGGCATGGCCGACTTTATTCAAGATTTGATTGAAAAAGGATACATCCAAAACCCAAACCCGCAAAAAGGAGATGGCTTTAGACCCACTAAAAAAATGGAAGTTGCCATTCGTCAAAAGGCATTTGAAGACATCTTCGATCAATTAAAAAAATCCAAACGTGGAAATCACAGTACGAGACATGGCGGAAAAGGTGATGAATACACCTCGGATTTAAGGCCTTATGAATTTGGCGATTCCTTAGACAATGTGGCCATTTCTGAATCTTTGAAAAACGCACAAATCAATCATGGCATTGAGGAGTTTAAATTATCTCAGGATGACCTGGAAGTAAAAGAGACCTTTTATCAAAGCCAAATGAGTACGGTCTTGATGATCGACATTTCTCATTCCATGATACTTTATGGTGAAGACAGAATTACACCTGCCAAGAAAGTAGCGATGGCCTTGGCTGAACTCATTACGACAAGGTATTCAAAAGATACTTTAGACATTTTAGTTTTTGGAAATGATGCCTGGCCAATAGAGATAAAAGATTTACCATATCTTGAAGTAGGTCCTTACCACACCAATACAGTTGCTGGATTAGAACTAGCCATGGATTTATTAAGGAAAAGACGAAATCCAAACAAGCAGATCTTTATGATCACTGACGGTAAGCCAACCTGTATTAAAAGGGGAAAGAAATATTACAAAAATGCTTTCGGTTTAGACAAAAAGATTTTGCAAAGAACTTTAAATCTGGCTGCTAAATGCAGAAAACTAAATATCCCTATTACCACCTTTATGATCGCACGAGATCCTTATTTGGTTAGTTTTGTGGACCAATTTACTCGAACCAATAATGGTAAGGCCTATTATAGTAGCCTTGGTGGTCTAGGAGAATTTATCTTTAAAGATTATAAGAATAATAAACGGAAACGGCATAGGTAATTTGTTGTGCTAGGTCATTTCTTTTTTGGTCGTATGTCTTTTGTCAATTGTCTTTCGACTTTCGATTTTTTAGATTTTGTACAGTAGAATCGTGGCGAAACTTAGCGCTTCGTTGCGCTCTTCGTGTCGAAAGTTCAAGGATTCCTATAAATTCTGTAATATTGCTCCAAATTAACAATGTAGCCCATCACAAAATCGTTTCCTTTATATGACAAATGGATTTATTATTAGATTCTTTACTATTTGCTTGCTTGTAGCCCGACAAATTACGGCATTTGCAAGTCCTATCGATAGCCTGCCTATCATCGATCCTGTTGTGGATTCTCTTAATACCTTAGGAGAAGTCTTCATTACCGAAAAGAATTTGGAGGAGAGAAATAATGCAGAGGCAAAATTTGACGCTTATTTAAACGAAATTTTAAGAGAAAAAGAATCCTTCCTCATTGGTTTTGATAGCCTAAAATGTGCTTCTCATTTATATTCGCCAGATTCCACTTTTAAACTGATTACTTGGCAAATGTATCATTCAGAAAATGATTATGAATACAAAGGATTGATACAGAAAGCAAATGGCAAGATAATCCAACTAAAAGATAAATCTGCTGATTATATGAGCGCAGAGTTTGAAACAGGAAATGATGAGCATTGGTACGGATGTCTATATTATAACATCGAAAAATTTCAAACAAAATCTGGCGAAACTCACTACTTAGTTTTTGGTTTCGATGGAAACAAACTCATGGAAAGAAGAAAGATAATCGATGTGCTTAAAATTGAAGAAGATGCTGCTTATTTTGGGCAACCTGTCTTTATAAAAACGGAATTAAGTCAAGGCCATCCTCCTACAAAAATGCGAGTCATCTTGGAATACTATGCTGCTGCTTCTGTAAAATGCAATTACGATGAAAGTATTGAACGCATCATCTTTGATCATTTAAGTTTTACTAAAACACCTTATGGAGATTATCTAATTCCTGATGGTACCTATGAAGGCTATGAATATTTAGATGGCGTTTGGTATCATGAACCCAAGCTCTTTCACGAAGTCTTGATGGATGCTCCAAGGCCTAAACCAATCCTTTCAACTGAAGGTCAAGCAAAAACAGATATCTTTGGAGACGATAAACTTCGATCTAGACCTGATCCAAATTCTAATGAATTAGATAGAAAGAAGAAAAAGAAACGTAAGAAGAAAAAGAAAAAAGAAGCGTCTAAAACTTAGACTATTGAAAATTCAATTTCTCTGTGTGAATTCCATTAAATAAAGAATCTTGCGAAATAGCAGAAATATTGTAATCTAATTCTTCAGATCTATTCCTTGAGGAGAACACTCCGATTCCACTGCTCAAGTTTGTAAATGAAGGAATTACTTGATTAGAAGTGATACCAGT
>CALDYJ010000018.1 GCA_937941095.1 uncultured Saprospiraceae bacterium
CGGTATCTACTGTTCTTGGAACTGGAGTTTTGATGTTGTTAGGAAATGCTTGGGGCTATGATTTTCAAGAAATGGCAGCGATAGCTTCCGGTTTAATGCCCGATGTTAATAAATCCTTGGTAAAGGCTATGGTCACATGCAATCAATTGTTCACCTTTATGATACCAGGAACAATTGTGGCTTTGATCTGCTATAAGAAGAGGTGGTTAAATTTTTTGTTTTTGAAAAAAACTCCCTTACTAAGAAACATAGGCCTAGGAATCTTAATCACTTTGTGCAGTTATCCATTAGTCCAGTTTACCTTTTGGTTGAACCAACAGATTCCATTACCTGACATGTTTTCAGAAATGGAAGATGCAACTAAAGCACTCTTGGAACTTATGTTAAGGATAGATTCTCCTTTTGACATCTTTATAAATATTTTTGTGATTGCCGTTGTGCCTGCAATTGGAGAAGAACTTATTTTTAGAGGCTTGCTCCAAAAAAACTTGCAATGGTTTGCTTCTGACATCATTGGAAACAAACAATTTGCTGGCCATCTAGCTGTTTGGATTTCAGCCTTTATTTTTAGTGCCATTCATATGCAATTTGAAGGATTTCTTCCTAGGATGCTACTGGGAGCAGTGCTAGGGTATTTGTTTTATTTCACTAATAACCTCTGGATACCTATCCTTGCGCATTTTTTTAATAATGCTACAACCTTGATTGTACAAACTTATTATAAAGACGACATGGGAAATTTTGACATTGAAACTGCTGACATGGCTCCTTGGTGGCTTACCCTTTTATTTACTGTCTTATTAGTTTATTTATTCAGTATTTTGATCAAAAGAACTAAAGAACCAATTGATGGGGCTCCTCCCATTGCTTAAAGAAAACAGCAAAATTTATACATGAGTAATCTACTTAAAAGGGCATTAACTGGAGCTATTTTCGTGGGAATAATAATTGGAGCAGTCAGCTTAGGTCCTGAAAGTTTCTCTATTCTTTTTCTACTTGTAGTATTGGCTACAGCAAATGAGTTTTACGATCTAACTTTAAAAGGAGAAAAGTTCATACTAAGAAAGATCTTGACATTAGCAAGCGCTATGCTTCCATCAATATTTTTTGCGCTATTTTATAATGGTTTTAGTGATATTCTTCCTTCTACCTTTTTTGCGCTGTATTTAGGTTTATTGATTTTACTTTTAATAGCTGAATTATTCTCGAAATCAACGAAGCCATTTAATAATTTAGGCTCGAGCTTTGTAAGCATCTTTTACATCGGTGGCTTTTTATCCTTAATTTTTTATTTGGGTTTTCATGCTAAGGTTTACGACCCAGTTCTTCCACTTGGGATCTTAATGTTAACTTGGTCAAGTGATACTTTTGCTTATTTAACGGGTTCTGCATTTGGAAAAACTCCTTTATTTAAAAGAATTTCGCCAAAAAAGACCATTGAGGGTTCTTTAGGAGGATTAATCTTAACCATTCTGCTTTCATTAGCTTTTGCTCATTATTTTTATGACTATTCCATTCTTGATTGGATCTTATTTGCAATTATCGCAAGTGTTATTGGTACGCTTGGAGATTTAATCGAGTCAATGCTAAAAAGAAGTTTAAACATAAAAGATTCTGGAACCATTTTGCCTGGACATGGAGGCTTTTTAGACCGTTTTGATTCATTTATACTAATTGTTCCTTCTGTTGCTGTTTATTTAATTTTAAAATATGGCTTTTAAAAGCAAAAGATTAATGATCTTATTCTAATTTTACCGAAAATGAAATCACCATATGATCCACAAAGAAGGAACAGCTAGCCTTTTAATCACCTTAGCCTTTCTTGGAGTAGTAAATACTCTCATTTACTTTACTTTCCCTTTTTTAATTCCATTTTTTTGGGTTTTGTCTTTTCTGTTTTTTCTGCTGATCCTTCAATTTTTTAGAAATCCAAGCAGAACTATTGAACAAAAAAATGAAAAGCTAATTTATGCTCCTGCTGATGGAAAAGTTGTTGTCATTGAAGAAGCACTAGAAACTGAATATTTTAAGGACAAAAGATTACAAGTTTCCATATTCATGAATCCTTTAAATGTTCATGTTAATAGAAATCCAATAAGTGGGAAAATAAATTATTATAAGTATCACAAAGGAAAGTATTTAGTTGCTTGGCACCCCAAATCTTCTACAGAGAATGAAAGAACTACTGTAGTTTACGACAATGGCAAGACAGAAATACTATTAAGGCAAATTGCAGGAGCCTTGGCAAAGAGAATTGTTGCTTATGTCAAAGAAGGTCAGGACGTCAAGCAAGGTGAAGACATGGGTTTTATAAAATTTGGCTCTAGAGTGGACTTGTTTTTACCATTAGGAACAAAGATCAATGTGACCTTAGATGAAAAAGTAAAAGGAAACAAAACGATAGTTGCAGAGTTTGCTTAAAGAGGTGTAAAAATCTATCTTAACTTACGATAACTCTATCTTCTACCACTTTTTCTTTCCAAATTTGCTTTCCTTCTTTATCGATGTACATCCAAAGGTCATCTTGGATTACAAAAGCCAAATCATTTGAAAAATGACTTACTTGATCAAAAGAACAAGGAATTATTTGTTCATTGCTTGCATCTACAAAACCCCATTTTCCATTCTCTTTAATCGGTGCTAATCCACAAGAGAACATACCTGCGTCTTCAAATACTGGCTTAATGACTTCACTCCCTTCCATATTAACATACCCAAAGTGGTCTCCTTTCTTTATAATTGCCAAACCATCGTTAAAATCTCCTGCAAAATCATAGCTAGGCTCTATGATTACTTTACCAGAAGTATGAACAAATCCGTAGGATTCATTAATAATTATAACAGCATGATCTTCAAATATTTCTCCGGGTTGGAAATTTTCTTCAACATCAAATTGTGGCCTTAATACAAATTCTCCCTTCGTATTGATAAATCCCCATCTACCATTTTTTACGACTGTTGCTACTTGTCCTTGGAAATTATATCCTGCCTCAAACAAGGGCTTGATCACTTCATTGCCTTTATTGTCTATGTAACCAACGGGTCCATTTTCTTCATATGAAATAGGTGCTAATCCAGTATTGAAGTCTCCCGCATAAGAAAATTTAGGATCGATGACGAAGTCGCCTCTTTTATCAATAAATCCCCATTTATTATCGAGGCATACAGAAGCCAAATCTTCTTTAAAATCATTAGCTTCATCGAATTGTACCTCAATTAAAACAGAACCTCTTCTGTCTATGTAACCCCACTTATTGACTAATTGCACTTTTGCTACTTCTTGCTCATAAGCGCCAATGTTGTTGTAAAGATTTTTCATCAATAATCTACCAAGATCATCGAGAGGAACCAATTTATTATTTAACCTTACTTTTGAAAAGCCATTATAGAAATCTTCTGCCTCTAGGTATTGCGGCTCAATAACTATTTCGCCCTTTTGATTTATAAAGCCAAACTTTCCTTTTTCTCTAATTCTAAAAAGTGGAGCGCTCATTAAATTTTTTTAGTCGAAGATTATTTTTGTACTAAGTCGATAAATTCTTGAAGAATATCTCTATTAGCTTTATCCGAAAGGTAGGTAAATTTTCCGTTTTTGTCGACAATATGATACAATGGAATAGCAGATATATCATAATTTTTGGAAACATCAGACAATGAAACCACTCTTCCATTTACTCCTAAGGGTCTGTGTCTAATCATTGCATCTTTCCAAGCTTCTTCTTTTTTATCGATAGAAACGTTTAAAAGAATGACCCCTGCAGCTTCCAATTTTTGGCGTAAATCTTTATTTTTTTTGAATCCTTCTATGCAAGGTTTGCACCAACTTGCCCAAAAACTTATGTACACCACTTGGCCTTTGTAAGAACTAAGGCCTATATAGTTTCCGCTTTTATCAACCATATCAATGTCTGGTGCTTTAACATCCTCTACTCCGCTTATTTCACCACCATACATTTCCATTAAGCGTGCTTGATATTCAGGATATGGACAAACGTTGGCAAACTCTCTTATTTTGTCTCTACCTAATTCAGCATTTCCACTTCTTTCATAAACTTTAAGCAATAGATGGGTCTGCGCATACCATTTCACTTTTGAAGAAAAATTTTGTTCAATGATGGAATACAAGCTAGGGTGAATGTTATACTTAAATGGATCCTTTGGTAAATATTTATTGATGACCAAAGCATTAATGTAGTTTTTAAAATCTTGGTTATCAAGAAATTCTTCCGCAATGAAATTCTTCTGATCTGCTAAACTCAATATCGCCCTATTTGATGCTAATTCATTTGGAGATTGCATATTATAGTTTGTCACTAACCAAGCTGTTTTGTGAATGACCTTATCCCAATTTACCTTTCCAAAATAAATCTTTTTTAGCTTTTCATTTATTCCAGATTGGCCATTCAAAAAATTGAGTTTCTCCTTTGATAGCTTGTCCAACTTAGCTTTAAATTGTTCAGCAGATAAGTTTTGGATGTCATCAATTACTTTTGTATCAAATTGTACATCTAGGTATCCTGCCTCAAAATGTGATTTATTTAAAGAGCCGAATCTTTTTTGATATGCAGCAATCATATTATTGTTAGCAGCCCCATTTCCTGAAAACGATAAAGAGTTTTTTATGTCATTACCATTAAATACAATTTCTATAGCATCCTCCAATTGGAGGTAAATAGGAAAAGACTGGCCTTGATAAGTTAAAGTTAAAAAACCTTCTTGCTCAAGATTAAATAAAAAATTAGAAGTATTATCAGCTTTCAAGTCGATTCTAAAAGAGCTTTCTTTACCAACTTCCTGTATATTAAAATAAGGTTCGTTTGCTTGATCGATCCTTACTTTAATCATGATTTCATTTGCCGTAAGGGCAAAAGGAAACATGAGAATTAATAATAAAAGTAATCTGTTCATGTGTTTTATTGATATAATCTAAATTACTATGGTTAAACGAATCAAAGGACTAAAAACTTGTCCTAAATTTAATTTTCTGCCGCAGCAACTTCTTCTTCATTGACTTTCTTTTCTGCCTTCATTTGAGGAAAGAAAAGTACTTCTTGGATAGAAGCATTATTGGTTAAAAACATAACTAATCTGTCAATCCCAATGCCCAATCCTGAAGTAGGTGGCATGCCATATTCTAGAGACCTTACAAAATCTTCATCTAAAACCATAGCCTCGTCATCTCCTCTTTGTGCTAATTTTAACTGATCTTCAAAACGCTCTCTTTGATCAATTGGATCATTCAATTCTGAATAAGCATTAGCCAATTCTTTTCCATTTACAAACAATTCAAAACGTTCTGTTAAGCCTTCAACCGTTCGATGCTTTTTGGCTAGTGGAGACATTTCAATCGGATAGTCCGTTATGTAAGTCGGTTGGATTAAATGATGTTCAACTTTTTCACTAAATATTTCATCAATCAATTTACCCTTGGCTAATTTCGGATCAACAGCAATGTTTAATTCTTTACAAGTTTCTTTTAGTTGAGATTCATCCATCTTTGAAACATCAATACCAGTATACTCTTTAATGGAATCGTACATGCTGATTCTTTTGTACGGCCCTTTAAAGTCAACCTTGTTTTCACCGAAAGGTGCCTCTGTTGTACCATTAACTGCTATTGCTACATGTTCTAGGCATTGCTCTACCATTTCCATCATCCAGATGTAATCTTTGTACGCTACGTAAATTTCCATTGCTGTAAATTCTGGATTATGAGTTCTGTCCATTCCTTCATTTCTAAACATTTTTCCAAACTCATAGACGCCTTCAAACCCCCCTACAATTAATCTTTTTAAATAAAGTTCATTGGCAATTCTCATGTAGAGTTTCATGTCCAAAGTATTGTGATGTGTTTCGAAAGGCCTTGCTGCTGCCCCGCCGTGTATAGGTTGCAAGATTGGTGTTTCAACCTCAATCCATCCTTTGTCATCAAAAAATTGACGCATGCTTTTTATGGCCTTAGATCTTTTTAAAAAGATTTCTTTTATTTGAGGATTTACGGATAGATCAACGTAACGTTGTCTATACCTCAATTCTGGATCTGTAAATTCATCGTGCTTATTTCCTTGCTTATCAACTTTGACAATAGGTAAATTTCTGAGTGCTTTTCCTAGAAATTTCAAACTTTTAACTTTAACACTTAATTCTCCAGTTTGAGAAGAAAAAAGCTCTCCACTTACTCCAATGAAATCTCCAATGTGAAGAAGCTTAACAAGCTTATCGTTTAGTTCAATTTCTTCTTCAGTCTCGCCGATGGTACCTTTTTTCATGTACAATTGAATCCGTCCATTTGTGTCTTGCAACTTAGCAAATGGACCTCTTTGTCCCATAAATCTTCCTGCTATGTTTACTATTCCTTTTGCACTAACTTGAAACTCTCCAAGAGCTTCTGTTCTACAAAAACTCAAATAGTCTTCTAAAGACATTGGACTACGAGGGACGACGGCATCAAATTCTAAGTCTGCTCCAAACTTAACTTGCTTGTTCAGTTCTTCATCTGCAAGAATTGCATCTGCTTTGAATTTATTTTTCAAAACTCTATCAGCCATAATCACTCCTCCAGCAGGCCCTATTCCTTTTATCTCTTCCATCAAGATGGCAAGGTTTTGTTTATATTTTTCAGAATTAAAATCTGAAGTTTTAAAATTTACTTCAAACATTTCTGCAGGGAAAGGATCTATCCCCAAACTCTTAATGTCTTCAAGACTTTTTCTTCTTACAATTTCTTGTTCGCTTAACTGCATAATTTTTATTCTGAATAAATAGATAAAATACTAATACAAAGGTATTAAATGAACAGATAAATCAATAAAATAATGCGGCTAGTGTATTTACTTATGGCATAAAGACTCAGATATTAAGGACAATGTACTTATTTGAAAGCTTTCAGTGCTTTTATTCAACTTTGTTTGCACTAAATTATCTTCAAATTCTCCATGTCACAAAGCTAAAGCCTATCTTTGTATAGAGATTTCTGAAGGTATTTATTACATATTAGAAATAAAAACATACAATCAATGAATTGCACTAAGTTCTTTCTCTCTTTGAGGCTGGCCTGTCTTGCACTAATATTAAAATGCAATATATCATTTGCTCAATGTCCTCCCGAAGAAATTGCTATCATTGATGTACAAGGAATTGGATGCACCACTGATCCGATACAAAGTGGAACGATGTGTCCGCTTGATTTTTTCACAATATTCTTAGAAGGCGATTTAGTTTTACCACCAAATGCTGTTATTGATTGGTACAAGGATACAGATTCCAATGTAGACATCGATGATGATCATTACATTGGCACTTCTTTCCTTAATCCAAATACAGTCACCACTGTAGAATGTATGCCTTGTCCAGAGATCTTAGGAATTCTAGTTGATGCTTGTCAAGGTGGATCTTTTGGTAATGAATTTGAAAATGAATTTGCAGTGCTTTCTTCAGGAGGTGGATTTAATGTAGATGATTTTCAATTCAATTTTGCAGATGGGAATAATTTCAATCCAAACGGTTCTCCACCAGATCAGAACAATGACATCAATTATGATCAAATGGGAGCCTTACCCTGTGGATTAAAATTCCCAGATCCTTTCATGTTAGCTAGCATACAAAATGATGGTTGCACCAATGTCTTTGGAGCAGGGCCAGGAGATTTTATTCCTGCCGGAGCATTTGTGATTTTATTTAGCTCTTGTCATTATCCTATAGATTATGATTTTAGCAGCATATGTGGATCAGGAGCTCCTATATATATACTCCAAAGCGCATGTACTAGAAATATAGGTGCATTTACAAATCCAACCGGAGCTGCAGCTACAAGAACCTACCAGTTTATAGTCGATGGTCCAAATTGTGATTGTCAAAGCAATCTTACTTATCCTTTAAATGATCCTATTTTAAGTGGGATTCCAAATGGTGGGGGTGCAGGAATAATCTACTATGGTTTAGACGGTGACCTTGTGAGTATTTACGATCAAAATTGTAATGCTCCTCCTGTTTCCTTAATTCCTTTACCACCTCTTACGGTAAACATTCAACCCTTTTCTTGGATTGTAGCATTTGAAGATTGTGGAACAACAGTTCATATACAAGGAGTACTCTCACCCGCTTTTGATGATTGTGCAGCAACGCTGACAGACATTTTTTCATTTGATGTTGAGTGCGAAGAACCTACCTTGTCTACAGCAGAAATTTGCGTTGGAGAAACTTATGACTTAGATGATTTAAACATCAGCGGATACAATGGTGGTTGGGTACTTTCTGACAATACCCCAATCTCAGATTTTATGCCTACAATGGCTGGTGAAGCGTCTTTCATTTTTTATCCATCTGATTGTTGCATAGATTCTGCGGTCGCCACTATTAATGTAATCGAAGGAACACCAGTAGACGTCATTACTGATACTACAGTGTGTTTGACCTTTGGGATACTTGATTTAGATGGATTAATTTTGACAGATCCAATTCCTGATGGAACCTGGTCAACAGGCAGCTCTGATTTTGATCCAAGCACAGCCAATCCGGATGATGTAGTGACAGTTTCATTCACTCCTGAGGAATGTGGTTTAGAAACAACTATTGACATTACCATAAGTCCTTCACCAAGTAAAGAAATATCTGAGGTCATTTGCGAAAATGACACCATTACCATATTAGGCAATGAATATTATTTTGGCAATGAAACGGATTCTTACACCATTTCTTCCAGTGAAGGATGTGATACTTTAGTTGCGATCAATGTTAGTTTCTTTTCTTTACCAAATTCTATTTATAGAGATTCCATTTGCATAGGTGATGAAGTCATAATAGGAGATTCTACTTTTAATGCTGATAAACTTAATGGATCAGTTTTATTCGGTTCAAGCAATCCCAATGTTTGTGATAGCATAGTTAATGTAGAAATTCATTTATGGCCAGAAACAGCAGATGGACCAGATGTTATGGAAGAATTTTGTGCCGGCTCTGGCATTACTTTAACTGTTGCCGGATCAACTTTTAGTGAAAACATGCCAATGGGAGAAATCCTTTTACAAGATGAAAACGGATGTGACTCTAGTTTTATGGTCATTCTTACGTATATCCCAGCTGTAATGGGCGATCCTTATGAAAATACTTTTTGCTCAGGCTCAGGAGAGTCAATAACTTTCGGAACCGATACTTTTGATGAAAGCAATCCAACTGGGCAAGCAACCATAGAAAGCACACAAACAAATTGTGATTCTACTTTCCTAGTTATGCTTGAATTTACTCCTGGTGTAATTGGTGATCCTTTTATTGCACAAGAATGTGAAAACTCTGGGTATTCCGTTTCTTTTACTGATAGAGACGGCAATAATTTAACCTTCGATGAAAATAATCCGAATGGATCTGTCACTGTTTTAAGTCAAGCTGGTTGTGATTCCACTTTTCAAGTCATGCTTGAGTTCACACCTGGTGTAAACGGAGATCCGTTTGTTGTACAAGAATGTGAAGATTCTGAGTATTCCGTTTCTTTTACTGATAGAGACGGCAATAATTTAACCTTCGATGAAAATAATCCGAGTGGATCTGTCACTGTTTTAAGTCAAGCTGGTTGTGATTCCACTTTTCAAGTCATGCTTGAGTTCACACCTGGTTTAAACGGAGACCCTTTTGTTATACAAGAATGTGAAAACTCGGGTTACTCTATTTCTTTTACAAATACTGATGGTAACAACTTGACCTTCGATGAAAACAATCCAACAGGATCTGTTACCGTTTTAAGTCAGGCTGGTTGTGATTCTACTTTCCAAGTCATGCTCGATTTTACTCCTGGTGTAACAGGAGATCCTTTTGTTATACAAGAATGTGAAAACTCGGGGTACTCTATTTCTTTTACAAATACTGATGGTACCAACTTGACCTTCGATGAAAGCAATCCAACAGGTGCTGTTACTGTTTTGAGTCAGGCTGGTTGTGATTCTACTTTCCAAGTTATGCTTGATTTCATTGCTGGTATAAACGGTGATCCTTTCATAGTGCAAGAATGTGAAAACTCAGGGTACTCCATTTCTTTTACGAATGGAGACGGCAATAATTTAACTTTTGATGAAAATAATCCTTCGGGTTCGGTTACTGTCTTAAGTAACGCAGGTTGCGATTCTACTTTTCAAGTCATGTTGGATTTTACTCCCAGTGTAATCGGTGATCCTTTTCTAGCACAAGAATGTGCTGGTTCAGGTTATTCAATTTCTTTTACGGATAGAGATGGTAACAATTTGACTTTTGATCAAAATAATCCTTCGGGTTCGGTTACTGTTTTAAGTGATGCTGGTTGTGATTCGACTTTTCAGGTCATGCTCGATTTTGTTTCTATGGTTGATATTGACCCCTTGCTTACTAGAGTATGTGAAAACTCAGGTTATTCGATTTCTTTTACGGATAGGGACGGTAATATTGTAACCTTTGATCAAGATAATCCTTTTGGCAGTGTTACTCTTTTGAGTAGTGTAGGCTGTGATTCTACATTTGAAGTCGTATTAGATTTCATTGATAATATCGATGGTGATCCTTTTATAGTACAAGAATGTGAAAACTCAGGTTATTCTATTTCTTTTATTGATAGAGACGGTAATAATCTGACTTTCGATGAAAATAATCCTTCCGGTGCGGTTACTGTTTTAAGTCAGGCTGGTTGTGATTCTACTTTCCAAGTCATGCTCGATTTTACTCCTGGTGTAACAGGAGATCCTTTTGTTGTGCAAGAATGTGAAAACTCGGGGTACTCTATTTCTTTTACGAACACTGATGGTACCAACTTGACCTTCGATGAAAATAATCCAACAGGCTCTGTTACTGTTTTAAGTGACGCTGGTTGTGATTCTACTTTTCAGGTCATGTTGGATTTTACTGCTGGTGTAACAGGAGATCCCTTTATTGTGCAAGAATGTGAAAACTCGGGGTACTCCATTTCTTTTACAAATACTGATGGTACCAACTTGACCTTCGATGAAAATAATCCAACAGGCTCTGTTACTGTTTTAAGTGACGCTGGTTGCGA